>CBFDAZ010000113.1:0-10699 GCA_965602825.1 uncultured bacterium | reverse complement strand
GGTGGCGTTACGCGGATGGCGTTGTCGATCAGGTTGCCAACGGCCTCAACGATCCGGGTGCCGTCGGCCGTGATCGGCGGGAGGTCCGGCGCGGCGCGCACGTCAAGCCGCGCGCCAGCCTCCTGCAGTTGCGGTTCGAAGGCGGCCGCGGCCCCCTTGAGGATCTCCTCGACCCGTACCTGTTCCATCTCGAGTTCGGCGGCTCCGGCGTCGAAGCGGGAGAGGTCCATCAGCTTCTCGATGAGAGCCTGCATGCGGTTGATCTGTTCCAGGGCGGCCACGACGCAGCGCTCGCGGGCTTCCTCGGTCGCTGCCGTGCCATCGGCCAGGGCTTCCAGGAACCCGCGGACGCCGGTTAGCGGCGTGCGCAGTTGATGGGAGGCGTTGGCGACGAAACTGCGCCGCATTTGCTCGAGGCGGTGTTCCTTCGCCGCGTCCTCCAGCAACATCAGCGCGCCGCCCGCCGGCCCGGACAGCGGCCTGATCCTGCAGCGGACGGTCCCCGATTGGCCCTCCGCGATGCATGCCGGAGGCGGGTCGGCATTCCCGCGCGCCACCTCGACGGCATCCGTCACCCACGTCTGGCGCGGGGTCAGCTCGTCGAGTGGTCGGCCGACCCAGTTGTTGGCGGTTGCGGAGACCAGCTCGTGGGCCGGTCGGTTGGCGAAGGTAACCTCCCCCTCGCGGTCGATTGCGATGACACCCTCGGCCATGCCGCCCAGGACGCCCTCGAGGTTCGCCTTCTCCTCCGAGAGCTCGTCGAACAACGCCTGCAGTCGCTCGGCCATCTGGTTGACCGTCAAGGCCAGCTCGCCAACCTCACCCGCAGGTAGGGGGTCAACTCGGGTCGCAAACTGGCCGTCACCGAGGCTGGCGGAGGCCCGGGAGATGCGCCTGAGGGGCGAGGCGATTGTGCGGGAGACAAGGAGACTGAGCAGGAATGCCGCGGTGCCCGCACCCAGAGCGGTCAGTAAGGAAAGTCGTCGGACTTGCCCAAGAATCGCTTCAGTCCCGGCGACCGGCGCGCGCACCATCACCGATCCGACAGGGCCCTGAGAGCTGTTGATCGGCACCATCACCGTCAGGTTCTGGCGCGGCTCGCACTTCGCCGAGGTCCTCTCCACACTGACCTGGCCGGCAAACCTCCGGTATACGGCGGGAGCACCGCTTGCCTCGTCCCCCTCCTCTTCTCCACTTGCGGCCAACAGGTCCTCTGCGCTCTTGCCGAAGATGCAGACGCGGCCGTCCACCGCGGCGCCGCCGGTCCGGGCGATAGTGGCTACCCGGGGGCGGCGCTCCGGATCGATCAGCAGGGGAGCCGCCAGATCGCCCAGCTCCCGCCCAATGCGGATCAGCTCCTCCTCCTCGGCAGCCATGTAGTGATTGCGGAAGAGCCGATACGAGAGGATCCCGGCCGCAGCGACCGCGAACAGCGCGACAATGACCTGGCTGGCGACGAGCCTCCAGAATATCGACCGGAACATGCCATTACCCCTCGTCTGGCGTGGCCGGGACGAACTTGTACCCCACGCCCCATACGGTCTCGATAGTGCAGTCGGTTCCGCCCTCCGTGATCTTCTTCCGGATGCGCTTGACGTGCGTATCGATCGTCCGGTAGTCGGCGTAGTCTTCCGCCTGGCCCCATACCTGCTCCATGATGGTGGGACGCTCGAATACGACTCGCGGCCGGCTCGCCAGCAGCCAGAGAATGTCGAACTCCCGGGCTGTCAACTGCGCCAACTCCCCGGCCACCAGGCACTCTCGGGTCTCAGGATTGAGGGTTAGTTTGTCGAAATGGAGCGGCGCCCGCGACCGGGCGGCCGGACTGACGCGGCGCAACACGGCCTTGACCCTGGCGACGACCTCGCGCGGGTTGAAGGGCTTGGTGATGTAGTCATCCGCGCCCAGTTCCAGCCCGAGTATTCGGTCCACATCCTCGTCGCGAGCCGTCAGGAAGATGATCGGCACATCCGATCTTCCCCTCAGCACCCGATAGACGTCGTATCCATCCATTCCCGGCAGCATGATGTCCAGCAGGACAAGGTCCGCCGGTGACGCCGCCATCACCGACAGGCACCCGGGTCCATCTTCGGTTTGCCTGACATCGAAACCGGCCTGCCCCAGGTATAGGGTGAGCACCTCGCGCACACTGGGGTCGTCATCGACGATGAGGATCTCGCTCACATGCGTCACCACCCGTATCGGATCGGCTTCGTCGCGGGCGTTGCCCGTATTATAGCCTAACACAATCCCCACAGCACCCGGCCTCTGAAAAAATAGGACAGTCCTATTTTTAAAATAGGACTGTCCTATTTTTAGAAGGTGAGGGCGGTGGCCGGGGAAAAGGTGCTCGATCACAATGGCTAAGGCACCCAACATCCTGCTGATGATGTGCGATCAACTAAACGCCGGCGTCCTGGGCTGCTACGGAGGTCCCGTATCCACACCAAACATCGACCGCCTCGCAGCGCAGGGCGTTGTCTTCTCGAACGCGTCTTGCCCGACGCCCTTCTGCTCGCCCAGCAGAGCCTCGCTGATCACCGGGCTGTACCCGCATACCCACGGCATCGTGTGCAACATCAACCGCCGCGACTACCCGGCGATCGCCGCTCCTCCCACCGAGGAGGGCATCAAAGAGTCGGACATCACGACCGAGAAGCTGCTCAACGCCGCCGGGTACAGCACGCACCACTTCGGCAAGTGGCACCTCAGGGATGAGGACTTGCCGTACTACGCGGACATGTTTGGCGAGCACCACGAGTATGCCGAGCTGATGCGAAGCACGTTCGAGCGAGTGAGGGACCGGCCGCAAGACGAGTGGCTGGACTGGTACGGCTGGGCGCTCCCGACGGAACGGTACGCCCCGTTCCAGCAGGCCGTGCACGCGTTGGGCAACGCCTGGGAGGGGCATCCCCATGCGGAGTTCATCACCAAGATGGGGCGCCTCGAGTTCCCGCCGGAGCAAGTCTTTGACGTGCTGGTCGCGGATCGCGCCTGCGCGTGCTTGAGGAACGCCGGGCCCGAGCCGTTCATGGTGACTGCGTCTTTCAACTACCCCCACGATCCGAACGTGGTGCCCTCGCCCTACTACGAGATGTTCCCCCCGGACGCCCTGCGGCTGCCGAGCAACTCCAGCACGCGCGAGCCCCGCTTCGAAGGCGAGTGGTCACGGCGCGTAGTGGCTGACCTGGGGGAAGTAGCGGCCCGGGAGTTCCTGAGGATCTACTATGCGAGTGTGAAGCTAGTCGATGATCAGGTCGGCCGAATCCTGGAGGCCCTTGAGGCGACGGGCCGGAGCTCTGAGACTATCGTCATCTTCACCGCGGACCACGGCGACATGGCCGGCGGCCATGGCATGGTCTGGAAGAGCACCTCCTCCTTCTATGAGGACGTGGTTCGCATACCGTTGATCATTCGGTGCCCGGGTCGGCTCAAGCCGCAGAGAACCGACCTACCGGCTTGTCTGACCGACCTCATGCCGACGCTGCTCGGTCTGACCGGCCATCCCGTACCCGAACACGTCCAGGGGCACAGCCTGGCGCCGTTCTTGGTCGGCGATGCCGAACCCGCCACTGCACCTGCCTATACGTTCAGCGAACGCATTCCCCCGAACCCAGAGCACACCCGAACCGTTGCCTCCGACGTCAAGGGTGCGTTCATGGTGCGCGGCGAGGGTTGGAAGTACTTCTGCTACCCGAGCGGCGAGGAGTACCTGTACGATCTGGCGGAGGACCCGCTCGAGACGACGAACCTGGCGGCGGATCGCGCGTGCGAAGAACGCAAGGCTGAGCTGCAATCGGAGTTGCACCGTTGGCTGGCGCGAACGGCGTACCCGGGGACCATGCCACCGGCAGCCAGAGAGGTCGCCGAGGGATAGCGAGAGGCGCTTGCCCGACCAGCAGCAGTGCACTGGTGTCTGGGGTCCAGTCCGGTCAGCATCTACGGGAGTCGGCAGCGGTTGTTGCCCTCGAAGACCTCCGCGACCTCATCCTCTGGGTCTACCTCAACGACCCAATCTCCCCCACCTTCCGGCAGGTCCTCGAAGCGGAACTGCGCTCGCTTCGGCTGCAGATCAAGCGGCGCGGGTAGTGGTGCGAGCTTTTGCCTTGCCCGGACCTTGCCGTCGGCATCCACCAGCGCGATCGTGAACGCCGGTGCCTCCGCGCCGCCGATGTTGTGGACAACGCCGCTGACCACGCCATCCTCCGCCGTGATATCGCGGGCTGTGATGGCGAGGTCGGGTCGTGCAGTGATGGCGTCCAGCCGCTCTACCTGCTCGAGCTCGAGCACGATGACTCTCTTGGACGGCAGATCAACCGGGATCGCCGTCGCTCGCGCAACCTCAACGGTCTCTTCACGGTCAATGGCGTCGGCCTCATCGTCGGCGTTCCTGTCCGGTCCGAGGGTCAGTCGGTACCGTCCGTGGTCGAGCGTCCACAGGCGGATCCTGCCGGTCACGGGCTCTTCCCGGAAGTTGTAGACGAGTGCCTTGAAGCGATCGCGCCTCCCGCGAAGCACAAGCGCGGCGTACTCCGTGCCGAAGCCCTCCCAGCTCGCCGCATGGGTGTGGTTGTACTTGTTGCGGGTCGCGTACCCGCCCGTGTAGCACATCGCCGCATTGGTGATGGCGTTCAGGAACACACGGTCGGTGAAGACCTCGGCATCGGTGTACATCGTCCAGAAGCGCTGGAGCTCCGCGATGTCGCTCTTGAGCGCCTCGACGATCGCCGGCTTGTCGCCGAGGGCGATGGCCTGCGTCATCGGGTTGCCCGCCAGCACGCCGTCGCGCTTCTCGACAGCGTCCAGCGCGCCGCGATGCCAGAGCTCGGGGACGAACCGGCGGGCGGGCCAGTTGTCCTGGCCTTGCTGGAAGAAATCCATGAAGGGGCGGATGTACTTCAGGTCGTCGGTGAGCCAGTAGAGGAAGCTATGGGCTGAGGCCTGGCCGCCGTAGCCGCCGTACAGCGGCCGCTGGCTGCTATCGGTCGCTTGCTCCGTCCTGACATCCACCGAGGTCGCGTATTCACCGGGCGTCTGGTGCTCGAGCCAGCCGTCGGCCCACTCGCGCAGGAAGTCAATGATCTCCGGGCTGCCGTTGTACCACGCGACCTCGAAGCATGGGTGCAGCATGAGCGGGTGGGCGTGGCCGTCAATGCCGAGTTCGCGGTCGATCCGAAGGTCTTCGGCCCCGCAGTCCTGATTCTTGAAGTGCCGGTGCCCCCTGTCGGTGACCACCGTCAGCGCGGGCATCGACTTCGCCGCCAGAAGACAGCGCTCGAAGTAGATCGGGTCGCCGTAGAACCACCACAGCATCAGCGCCTCGTGGTTGACTCCCTCCTCGTAGGCATGCAGGGGGTCCATGGTGCGCCGGTTGAGGCCGCTCTCCAGATTCTCTTCTTCGGCCAACTCGGCGAGGTCCGCCGCGGCGCGCTTGATCTCGGCGGCGACGCCATCGCTCTCGAACATCGGGAAGTCGGCGTAGTTCTGGTACATGTCCGAGTCGTCCCCCACTAGCCCGCCGAACTCCCCGGTCGGTACGACTCGATTGTCGAGCCACCACTTTGGGACCTCACGGGCGGTCAGCCACGCCTGCCGGGCCACGACCGCCCATTCCGGTGCGCCGGGGATATCATCGATCCGGGGCTCGAAGGGCGGCAGGTCCCGCACCCTCCGCCAGAACCACTCATCGTAGCAGCGGACCGTGTCGTCGTCCGGGCCGAGGGCTTTGCACTGGGCGATCGTCTCCGCCAGCTCCTTCACGCCGGGGCCGCGGTGGTTCTCCCGATAGAACCGCTCCAGGTCCGTGTTCCGGTTGAAGCCGTTCCACGGGCGGGCCTCACTGAGGATGCAGAAGAGGCCCTTCATGATGAGCTTGCGGAAGGCCAGCGCTTCGGGCAGCGCGTCCTGGCGGGGCATCCCGAACAGCGTTACCTGCGCCTTCTCGAGCGTGACCGGAGCGCCGAAGGTGAGGGAGAGCCACAGCCGATGGGGCTGCGGGAACACCTGGGCCGGGAAGTCCAGGATCGGCTGCAGTTCCCCGCCCCGGTCGATGCTGAAGTCGACCCCCATCAGCTCCTGGCGCGGGTTCAGCGGATCCTGCACGGCGACGGTCAGCGGGCAGCCGGACGGAGCGTCCGGAACGCTCAGCCGAAGGCCTATCGCAGCCAGGGCCGTACCAGCCGGCAGAGGATCGCTCAGCAAGTGGATCGTGCGCTTGGCTGCCACATGGACCGGCTTGTTTTCGCCCTGGGCGAGCGCGTAGACGGCCCGATCCTCTTCGTCGAACCGGTCCGCGATGAAGTCCGCCAGATCACCGGCCCCCGTCTGGCCGCCCAACGACAGGTTGCTCGTGGTCGGCCCCCAGGGCTGCCAGTCGCCAATACGAAAGAACGAGACGTCCGCGAGGTAGCCGTCTTCGAGGTCGAAGAAGCTGAACCGGTTGCTCCTGACCCGGTCAGAGAACAACGCCCTCGAAGTCCTGGCCCGTCCCTTGAACTCCCAGATTGGGGGCGCGTCGCCCGGGTCATCGTGCGCCTCGGCATCGCGGTAGAGCTTCACCCGCGCGCCGCGGCGGATCACCACCGCGTCTACGCCTTCGTCGTCGGCGAGGGTGATGTGCAGACCGTCGTTGTTCCGGTAGCGATAGCCCACACCGGCCCCGGCGCCGCGCATGTTGTACTCCCAGGGCGCCATGTCCCAGTTGAACGTCTCCAGCCGACCATCGACCGGGGCCACGATGAAGCCCCGCAGGGCGCGGCAGTCCGCAACCGGCACCTTCTTGACGGTCACACGCTCTCCGACCGGCAGCACGATGGCCGGGCCATCCGCCTCGTAGGCCACGTCCTGGGCAACGCGGAGGTCTGAGACGAAGACGGTGCCCTTCCCCTGATCCTCTGTGTTGCCGATGATGATGAGCGCGTCGCCCGTCTCGCCCGTTGGGAAGCGAAGCTCGACGGCGCGGTACTCGTCGCCGCGCGCGGGGTAGACCGTGTACGGCGTGCTCTCATCGCCCTTGCGGCGTGACGTTCGCGCACGGAGATAGATGCCGGCTGTGCCCTTCACGCGCGCATTCAGGCGATAGATGCTGTCAGGCCTGAGTCGCAGGTTCTGCTGGGCAGTCGAGTAGCGTCCGGGCGTATCGAAGCGGATGACCCGCTGCCCCTCGTCCTCCACCGAGCTGAACAGGCCCCCGTCCGTCTCACCAAAGCTCCAGCTCTCCGTCCGGTCGTCCCGCTGTCCCGACATATCTGGGTTGACCAGTACGTTGGCCGCCTCAAAGTAGAGCTTCCCATAGTCCTCGGGGCCGGCATACCGGGATGCGGGCGGCCAGGTGGAGAGCGCGACCTGAGCGGCCGTGTGGTCTTCGCGTCCGAGCTTGATCTGGATCATCGCGCCACGATCCGGCACCGGGAGGCCCAAGGTGGCGAAGGGTATGGCAAGCTCGGCCGTCCATTGCGCCTGCCCAATGCGGCCTTCGGCCGGCCAGTCCGGTTGGGGAGCTGCCTCGGCACCCGACACCCGGGCCCGCACGTGTTGTCGAGCTCCGGCGGCGTTGACAATGAACTGGTCGTAATCGAGTTGGCTGTCCCCGGTCCGGAGCCAGACCTCGACGCAGTCGTCCTTCCAGACATCCTGGCCGCCATCTTGGGCGCCCGTCTTGATTCGGTCGGGAGCGGGCTCCTGGCAGGCGAACGCGAGGTAGAGCGCCCCATCGTCGAAGCAGATGCGCGCGGAGAGACCCTTGTCCGGCGGACCGGTCCTGAGGGGCACGGTGAAGCCGGTCACCGTGGCCGCGGCCTGCCAGCAGGGCTCATCAAGCGCGCCGTCGATCACCGGCGGCTGCGCGGCCCGAGGGCACGTGATCTCGTCGGGTGCGACTACCACTTGCCCCGGCGACGCGGGCGAGAGCCAAAGCAACGCCGCGCACAAAGCGATTCCGATGAGACGCATGGGCATCCACCCCCGGTTTGTATGCAGCGATCTGGCGCGATTCTACACTGGGTCGGCGCTTTGACCAAGACCTCAGTTGCCGCCTCGGCGCAAGCTGAGCTGTCAGCGATATGCAATGCGGGCCAGGTCTCGGCCCGGCGATACGAGTCCTTTCGCGGGACGTTCCGTGAAGTTTACATGGAGCTGGTAGGCTGAGAGCAGATTTCCGTGCCCGCGAGCAGGAGAAACCCTGTCTGGCGGCGAAGCGTAGCGAAGGTGGATTGGCGCGACACGCTTCGCCGGCCTCCGAACTGTGGTCGCCAAGGCAGGTGACACGCCGAGACACGAACCTCAGGAAGGAGTGGGCCCATGCGCAGGAGAGGCTTCACTTTGATAGAGTTGCTGGTTGTGATCGCGATCATCGCGATACTTGCCGCCATACTGTTCCCCGTATTTGCGAGGGCGCGGGAGAAGGCTCGCCAGACGAGTTGTCTCAGCAATGTCAAGCAGAACGCTCTGGCCGGCCTGATGTACTGCCAGGACTTCGACGAGACGATTGCTATCGGATGGGAGGCCGGCGGAGAGGCTAACTACTGGTACCCGCGTTGGTATCCGTATACCAAGAACGTGCAGATCTGGAACTGCCCGAGCTTCCGCCGGGGTGACGTGAACTTCGCGCCGCTCTCTCCGGACCGCCTGCGGTCCGAACTCGATTACTGCACGATCTGCGAGTCGTGCGCCGGGAACATCATTCTTCTGGCCAAGAGCAAGCGCCCGGCCGAGCAGATGCTCTTGTGCGAGAGCGGGGGGAGTACCCATCGGATGTGTCCGGTCGAGCACGATGGCACGCAGTACCACGAGTCGGTGTGGATGGACTGCCAGCAACGCAGCGACTACCCTCCCCACAACGGGGGCCTTAACGTCGGCTACGTTGATGGTCACGCGAAGTGGCTCGGGGAGGGCGATTTCGCGAAGCGGAACCATCCGCTGTTCTGGTACGACAACCGGTGATTCGCCCGCTCAGCGGGTAGCGTCGTTTCATGAGTTCGGCGCCGAGGCGGCCCAGACGCTCCGTCTCTTGTTGCCAGAGGTCTGCGGCCGTCTCGCGCTCGCTCAGTAGGACCTGACGGCGAAGTTCGACACCAGCTTGGCAGCAGAAAACCGAATACGCAAGCAGACACTCAGTAGCGTCTACTTGCGTTTTTGGGTTGCGCGTGTCGGCGACCGATTACGGCAGCGCGAGAGCGTGTGAGGTTGCCGGATGAGCGGGTACAGGAGAAGACGGGAGAGACTGAAGTAGCGAAAGAGAAGAGGCACCAGTTCGCGACGCCCCCCTGAACGGTCGATCCCCACGTCAGCCCGCCCAGCATTCCCGCCAACACTTCAGCAATCGTCTCGCCCCGCACGCAGCGGTTGGGCGTGGGTTGACGTGGCGTGATGGAGGCCGTATCGTACGGGACGACTGAACACGAGGCAGGCGAGCAGACCCGCGCCTGGAGACCATTGAGATAGTCGTTGTGCCGGCGGGCTTTCTAGCCCTCCACGTTGACGGGCCTGGAGACCTGTCGGCACAGGGGGATAGCAAACATGCCGAGGACTTGGGCATCTTCGGGTGGGGGGCCCGAAGAGAACGAAGATTGGGCCGCTTGCCACCTCTGCCGGCGAGGACGCCGGCGGTCCCAGGGAACGTCAACGGCGTCACCGCCGGCCACCTCGCCGACGAGTCCCTGACCTGGCTGGGACCAGTCGAGATGCCTTCGGCAGGCGTCCGCGCTACAGCAAATCTTCGGAGGAGCCGACCGGTTGCTGCCGCGGTCGGAACGAGTAACGGGAGTCCGCCTGTGAAATCGCGCGACCGGGTGCTGACGACGCTCAACCACGAGGAACCGGACCGGGTCCCCTGCAATCTGCGGCCCTCGGCGGAGCTTGTGGCGATGCTCCGTGCCCAAGTGGAAGACGTGGTCTTCGCCGACCACTTCGGCCACGATGTGCAGTACGTCTACCTGGCGCTTCCCCAGCGCCCGGACGGCATTCCTGAGGCCGAATGGACGCCCCACCCTACGGAGGCGCAGATCGCCGCCGTGGCCGAGGCGACAGACGCCCTCCACGAACGCGGGCTGGCGGTGTGCGGGGGGTATGCCTGTGGCGTGTTCGAGCAAGCGAAGCACTGGATCGGCGATGAGGCAACAATGACCGGGCCGTACGATGACCCGCAGGTGTTCGGAGAACTGCTGGATCGGATTACCGAGTGGAAGGCCTCGATCTACGGTGCGTACGCGGCGGCGGGGACCGACGTTGTGTGGATGGGAGACGATCTGGGCACCCAACGCTCCCTCGTGATGAGTCCCGATCACTACCGCGAGTGGTACCGGCCGCGACATCGCCAGATCGTTGAGCATGTCCGGTCCATCCGGCGAGACGTGAAAATCGCCTTCCACTGTTGCGGGCACGTGACGCCGCTGATCGCTGACCTCATCGAGATCGGGATCGATGTCCTGGAGGCCGTGCAGGCCGAGACCATGGACATCGCGTACCTGAAGCGCGAGTTCGGCCGGGACATAGCCTTCTGGGGCGGTGTCGGCGCCCAGAGCGTGCTCGCCCGCACTACGCCCGAGCAGGTGGTCGAAGGTGTGCGCGAGACGTTACGGGTGATGGCTCCGGGAGGGGGGTACATCGCTGCCCCCTGCCATACGCTAACCGAGGAAGTGCCGTGGGAGAGCGTGCTGGCCTTTCACGAGGCAATGGAGGCGTATGGCGCGTACCCGGATCC
>CBFDAZ010000112.1:0-10700 GCA_965602825.1 uncultured bacterium | reverse complement strand
CTCTTTTTCAAAAGAGCGGGTTGCCCGCGACGTTCGTCGTGAATAGACCGGGCTATCCCTTCGGTGGGAGGCGCCAGGGCTCGGTCAGGCTGCGGACCAGCATTTTCGAGCACCCCTCCACCTGGCCACGCTCCGCCACGATGATGATCGAGAAACAGCGCTCCTGGTCGATCGGGATGCGGAGCGATCGCCCGCGAGGCCGGAGGTCGAAGCTCTCGTACTCGATCCAGCGACCGCCGAGGACCTCGCCCACGGCGGCGACGGGCTCATCCCAAGCAGCCTCGGTGGACAGCCGCACCTCGCCCTCCGTCAGCGGAAGGATACAGAGCCGCTTCGACTGCCGGACGTCCCCCCGGTCAAGGGAGTACGCCATGAAGTGCGCGTGCCTGCCATCCTCGAGCGCCAGCAACGCTCCCTTCGCTCCCCGAACGGCGAGTGCGCTGCGGTTGGGGGCGATGATGCTAATCGGTCGCTCCCCGCTACTGGGCCGGGCGGTCAGCGCCGTGTCGGTGGGATTCACGTGGATGTCCCCGTGTCCGCCGCGGCGAAGCGGGGTGGTGATCGGCAGGCTGTGCGCCACCTGCCGTGGCCCCCGATGCACACCGGACTTGGAGAGGACCGGGCCGTAGATGATCCGGTTGCGCCGCGCGGCCTTGTCGCCGAACTCGCCATCAAGCTCGCAAGGCCAGGTCGAGAAGAACACCTGTCCCTTCCCGAGGCTGTGTCGCAGCAGTAGCGGCAGACCGCCGACCTCCTCGAGCACCTCGGCGCCGGACGGACGGACCTCAATTGCGGGGTTCACGTCTTCCCACTGCTTGGCGAACGTGTACCGGACCTGGCTATCGGCTGAGAGCTGGATGTTCGGGTACCTTTCCTGCACGAGCTCGACCCCGCACAGCTCCCTCAGCCGCTCCGTCTTCGTCCGCCGGCGGTTAATGTCGTACGATACATCGCCCGACACATACAGCGTGCCCCCGTCCTTCACCCATGCCAGCAGCTTCGCGTAGACGCCATCGGGGATCTGGTAGGGGATCGGGTAGAAGATGACCTTCGCGGACTCGGGGATCTCGCCCAGCGCGCACTCGTTCAGCGTCCCCATTTGCACGCCGTGGTACTGAAGCGAATGGAACGCAGAGAGCGTCGCCTCGAAGACTCGCCAGACCGGCCATCCCAGGCGGTGGGTATCCGGCGTCAGGACGTAGACGCTGGGCTCCTCGTATCTGCGCTCGAACTGCCGGAAGACGAGCCCGGCAGCGCGGTACACATCCAGGCAGTCTTTCTTCACCCAGTCGCCGGGATAGACCATCCCCCACGGAAAGACCCACTCGACGTTGTCCTTCCAGTCCCAGTTGTGGATCTTCGAGGCCCCCAGGCCCCAACCGTAGTGAGTGATCGCCAGCCACAGCTCCTCCTGCTGCTCGTCGGTCCGCGTGATGTGGTAGCCGTAGTCCTTCCCGTCGCCCCAGGCAGGATGCGTCTTGCAGCCAAACTCCCCCGCGCTCATCGACTTCCCCCGGGCCCGCAGGTCCGCAAAGCGCATCGAGGCGGGGAAGCGGGCGATGTCGTCCCCCGGCCGATCGAAGTAGCCGATGTTGGCGCAGTCGTGGTCGCCGATGGCCCACACGATGTCGATCCCCGGACTGGGAGAGCGGTAGTACTCCGAGGTGATGGCGTGGTGTTGATCGACCTCGCGAATGGCCCGCACGTGCCGGTTGATCCAGCGCCGCATCAACTCCACCTTGAACGCCGCGAGATCGACCGCCCGCATGTCATCCCAGCTCTCGGCGCCGTAGTCCTCAAACGGCACCTTGCCAAGCGTGCCCGTCGCGCGGGTCTCCGTCCAGGCGGCCTTCCACTCGTCGTCGGAAGCGTACTTGCGCTGCAGAAACTCGTTCCACAGCCGCTCGATGTCGGTGCGAGGCACGTCGCCGCCGCGCTCCTCGGCCAGGCTGACGATGTCGCCGAGCTGCAGACGGAAGTCGCCGTTGATGTACCAGAGGATTCCCGGTACATCCCGGTACCGCTTCACGAAAGCTTGCACCCAGGCCGCCTCTTTCTCCAGCACGTCATCCTCGGCCACGACATTCCCGCCGATCAGCAGGCCGGGCATGTAGACCAGCCCGTACTCCTGGCAGAGCTGCACCATGGCATCGGTCTGGCGCAGCAAGTCCTCCGGCCAGGCGTAGGGAGGGCTCTGGGAGACCGCGCTGACCTGCAGGTTCTCGGCGAGGTTCATCCCCTGGGCTTGCATGGTCGAGAAGTCCCGCGCCCAGACCAGCGGGTTCTCGTGGGCGGAGTAGAACGCGAACGAGAAGCTGTCGCAGCCCTGCAGGAAATGCTCGCGCCCGTTCAGCCGGAACAGGTTGTCCTGCAACACGCAATCGGGCCCGCTCTTGACGATCTCCTCGTCCCAGACAACGAACCCGGTGCTCGCTCGGTCCCACGGGCGGTCGCCCAGCTTGAGGTCCGCTTCGACGCGATAGAAGCTGACGTCGAACCGCTCCGGCTTCCATTGGGCGGAGAACTCCTGCGTCTCGCCGGGCTCGACGTGGGCCCGCACCGTCTCCAGCGGCATTCCGTAGTCGCCGTCATTCGGGTAGGCCTTCAGCTCGACGGCGACCTCCTGTGCCTCGTGGCCGAAGTTGCTGACCTTCAGGCTGACATCGACGGCTTCGCCCTGACGGTAGCAGGCATAGTTGGTGGTGAGGTTGTGCAGGAAGGTCTCGGTGACCAGCGCCTCGACCAGCGGCCGCAACAGCTCCGGACCGGCGGGCGCGCCGCGCGGGAAGAGATCGAAGTTGTCGGTCCCGAAAATGGCCCAGCTTGACTGCGCATAGTGACCGGCATAGCGGTAGGTGATCGAGCCGACACTGCCTCGAAGCCTCTTGTACCCGTCGTAGGCCTCCAGCAGCGGCACGCGGCGGGCCTCGTCATGGCCCAGCACCGTCGTCGCGGACCAACCCTCAAGGGGCGAATCAACGAGGAAGTCATCAGGCAGGACGAACTGGTCGGGAGCCGCCTGGGCGTGGTCTACTCGCTTGAGCGGGAAGCTGGCATCGAACACGCCGATCTGTTCCGGACCGATCTTCAGCGAGTCGCCCGGCTGCCCGCGAGCGGTGTTCATGATCAGCGGCTCGTCCTCGGCCGCGGCCAGCTTGACCTTCGCGCACTGTGAGCCGGCGAGCGGAACGGTGGTTACGAGGGAGGCCAGCTCCGGCTGCGTCCGGTACCAATGGTGGGGCTTCCGCTCGTCGGGATCGCTTACGTTCTCGAACCCGGTGTCGTTGACGAGTTCGCGGCCGTCCTGGTCCTGGAGCGAGATCTCATCGAATGATGCGGTGCCGGTGCAGCGGAACAGGCCGACCTTGATGTCGATGGTCGCCGTTTCGCCGACTACGGCAAACCCGTAGGTGCTGGACGTCCAGTCCCGGTCCCCCCTGAGTTGGAGCGTGTCCTTGAAGGTCACGAGCTTCTCGTCCGCATCGTACTGGTACACGGCGAGATAGGCGAAGCCGGCCCCGGTCACCGATCGACATCGGAGGTTGCCCCTGAAGGTGAGCGTCCGGCCCATCTCGGGCTCGACCGGAATGCGGTAGTGCCAGGATGACTCCTGCGGCGGCGGCTCGGCTGCTTCCGGTTGCTCGAGCCCGACGAGGTTGTTGAGGGCGTAGCCCCCCATGGTGATCATGTCGCCCCCGCCGCGCAGGAAGCGTCGGAAAGCGGGAGCCGCCTTGGCCGGGAACGTCTCACCGTACGGCAGGATGACCATGTCAAAGCGTCGAGGCGACAGGACCTTCCGGTCGGCGAGCTCTTCGACGGAGAGGAGCTGCACATCGTATGGTTGTCCGGGAGTACCGTCCAGGATCTCCTTCAGGTAGGCGGGGTCCGAGCCGGCGCCGACGGCCGGCAGGTCATCGCTCAGGATAGCGATGCCCGGCTTCCCGCCTTCTGCCACCGGGGTCGGCTGAGCGACGTCGTGGATGTCCGCCGCCTGATTACCTTCCACCAGCGTGAAGTCGTCCACCCACAACTTCCCCGAGGCCTGGAAGAGGCCGAAGGGGATCTCGAGGCGAGTGGTATCGTCCTGAACGGTGAAGGTGTATGTGTGTCGCTCCCAGTCCGTGGAGCCGGTCGGCTGGACGAAGTCGTGGTACTGGACGTAGTCACCGAACCGGTCGTACTGGTACATGGCGACATAGCCGTAGCCTTTGCCCGGCTCGTTGGGCACGATCTCCTGGGCGCGTACCCAGACGGAGATCGTGTAGGTGCTGCCACGCTCGAAGTCCTCAACCGTCCATCTGGCCGACCCACTTGTCTTTGCGCCGGGCCGCGGAGTCACATCGATCCTGAGGCTGCGCCTGCCGGAGTGCGCCACCTCATCATCGAAGCCGGCCCCCGGGCTAAGCACGAGATTGACCGGTCGGCCCTCGAAGCCGCCGTCGTCGATGAGGGAGACGGGCTGGGCGATTGCAGCGGAATGCAGAGCGGGCGGGAGCGAGAGCATTATCATCAGCATTCGGCGTCCTCCCTTTGAGGCGGAGCAACCAGTATACCATGCCCCAGCGATCCCTCCACAGCCTCGCGCTAGCACCACAGTCGATATCTCGATCTCATGTGGGATGCGACGTTCCCGTCGGCAAGCAAGGTCGTTCTTCGGGCGGGCCGCGCGCGGTGATCCCTGCCACTTGACAGACGCCCTGGCGCGGCTTAGAATGCGCGGCGGTCGGGCTGCGCTGTATCCCCGAGTAATTGCCGCGCACCCCTGTGAGGTTGGACCCCGGTTTCGTGTGGCGGTGTCGTGCGTTTGTGCTTGTCCTGTCGCGCCAGTAGCCCTGGCGGGTCCAGGTGCGTGTTCGCATGGTCCCGTCCTGGGGTCGTTGATCACTTGAACCGGGAGGCGTAACGCAATGTCCAGAGATGACGATCGCCGAGGATTCCTGAAGCGTCTTGGGTTGGGGGCAGTAGCTGCCTGGGGTGTCGGCGTTGGGGGCCTCAGTTCGGTGTTCGCACAGCGAGACCGCCAGCGAGAGCTGAAGGCGGTCAGCCTGTCCGGATTCGTCAAGCTTCCGGCTGCCAAGCCGGAGGTGGACTGTGTGGGTGACGTCTGCGTCCAGGGCGCTGACGTCACAATCAAATGCACGGTGGGGTGCGACGGCTGCGATCAATGCAACAGCCTCTGCGACCAGTGCAATGGCTGCAATGTGTGCGATCACGGCTGCGATCCCGGGTGCAATACCTGCAACAGCTGCAACGGCTGCGATAACTGCGACATGTGTAATGCCACGTGCAATACCTGCAATCAGTGCGACCATGGCATGGATCGGTGCGTTGTATCCTGCGATAGTGGCTGCGACGGCTGCAACCAGGGAAACAACCAGTGCGGCATCGATGTCAACAGCAACGGCAAGCCCGACAAGCAAGAGGTTGCCGCCCTGCAGGTCAACATCAAAGCCCTCGAGGATACTCTGAACAAGCGAAAGCAGGCGCTGGCCAGGCTGCGCAGAGGGTAAGTCAGGATATCCAGCCGAGATGCTGGTATTGGGGGACGGCCGCTTCGCTGGCCGTCCCCCCGTTGTGAGCGAGGCACGAGGGAATCGCCCATGAGGCTCCTGCCCGCAGAGGAAGGCAGTTGGCGGCTAGCCGAAGTCCATCTGTTCGACCAGTTGGGCACCACTCTTCTGGCGAGCGTGTGCGACGGTCGTCTGTACGAGGCGAATGAGGCGACGGCCGCCTTCGTCCGGGCCAGTCAGGGCGCCGGTGACGTTGCCGCGGGCGTCGCGGCCGTGCGCAAGCGGTGGGGCTTCTGGCGCCTGGGACGTGTCTGGCACGAGCTGGAGCAACAGGGGATTGTGACGCGATCGGGGCCGGATCGGCCGCCGGCCCCGCGGCCCGCGCTTCCGCCGATCACATCGATCGACCTGAACATCACCCATCAGTGCAACCTGGCGTGTCGGTACTGCTATGGTGCATACGGCACACTTCTGTCGCGAGACGACGGCCCCTTCCGCTATGGCTCGACCGAAGGGTGGATGTCGCGGGAAGTGGCCGACGCTGCTTTCAGCTTCCTCCTGACGAACTCCGGCGGTGCCGGCGAGATCTCCCTCGTCTTCTTCGGCGGGGAGCCGCTGCTCAACTGGCGCTTGTTCAGTACGCTCGTACCGGAGTTCAGGCGCCGGGCCGAGGAGGCCGGGAAGCGCCTGAACCTCTCGACGGCAACCAACGCGACGCTTCTCACGGACCGCAAGCTGCAGTTCCTGATAGAGCACAACGTCGGCATACAGTTCAGCGTGGATGGACCCGCCCACGTACAGGACGACCAGCGCTCCGACCGGCTCGGCAGGGGCACCTATGAGGCCGTACGGGCTGCCGCGGCCCGGCTGTTCGCTTACCGCCCCGGCGTGGTGACCGCTCGCGCAACCCTCACGCGGCAACACCTCGACCTCCGCTCGGTGGTCGAGCACCTACTCGGCATCGGCTTCGGGAACGTGCATGTTGAGCCGGCGACGGGCATCGACAACGAGTACGGCGTCACCAAGGCCGACCTGCCCGAGCTCAAACGCCAGTACACCGAAATGGCAGAGCTCTTCGTCGAGCGACTCGATCGGGGAGAGCTGCTGAACTTCTCGAACTTCGTCAAGTACGTGCGCAGCACCAAGTCGCCTGAGGCGCCCCGCTTCCACCCGTGCGGAGCCGGGAGAGGGTACATGTGCGTTGATCCTGCCGGCACCGTGTACCTCTGCCACCGCTTCACAGGGTCAACCGAATACGCCATGGGCAACGTTTTTGACGGGATTGACGACGAGCTCCGCAGCCAGATCGCCCGGCTCAACGTTGATGCGCGGCCCGGGTGTCAAGACTGCTGGGCCCGCTACTTCTGTGGCGGGGGCTGCTGGCGGGTGCACGTCGATGCCACGGGGGGCCTGGAAGAACCCGACCTCGAGTTCCATTGCCAGTTGACCCGCCACATTATCGAGCTCTCGATGGCGATCAACGCCCGGCTGGCTGATGACGAGGCCGAGCTGCTCGGCGCCCAGTACGAGCAGAGCAAGCTGCCGCACGAGAACTGATGTCGTAGCTGGGGCCCCGGCCTCCGCTCCCGCCGCCTGCCCGAGGCCGAGGAACGCGCGGGGGCTCTTCGTAGGCGCCGTGAGGTATTCATGCATCCTGGGGCTTCGAGACGACGTCGCACTTCCCGATCAGCGTCTGGTAGCCGTAGTGCGCGATGAGGTTGTCGAGCAGCAGAAGGGCCGCGTAGTTCTCGGCGACCGGCCAGATCCGGCCCACGATGGTCGGGTCGCGTCGCGTGATGGCACCCAACTGCGTGTTCTCCAGCGTGTACTTATCGATCGTGCGCTGGGGCTTGTTGATGGTGGGCGTCGGCTTGACCGTCAGCCGCACGACAAGCGGCTGGCCCGTTGTCAGTCCTCCCGTGACGCCGCCCGCGTTGTTCGAGAGGAAGGTGACCTTGCCAGCCTCGGATCGCAACTCGTCGTTGCTCTGGCTGCCGACCATGTCCTTGACCGCAAATCCCGCCCCGATCTCGACGCCTTTGACGGCACCAATGCCCAGCATCCGCCCGAGATCGGCATCGAGCTTGCGGAATATCGGCTCCCCCAGACCGGGCGGCAAGCCCAGCGCCACGACTTCCACCACACCTCCTGACGAGTCCCCCGCGGCGTAGATCTCGTTGCACTTGTCGGTCATTGCCTGCGCCGCCTCGATGTCGGGGCAGTTCAGGATGTGATGGACACCGTATTCGTCCCTGATCTCGTCTGCTGTCATCTTCGGGGCACGCCCGCGAATATCGTCGATCTCCGTCTCGATCTCCGCGAGCACCGCTGTCTTCTCCAGGAAGCGCATCTCCATGGTGATACGGCCCTGGACGTAGATATCCTGGTAGAAGGGATCCAGGTCGCACCGCATGGTCTTGTACTGGCGTGTGTAATCCAGCACGTCCGCATGGTCCATGTCGCCGCAGCGGATGCCCGCGGCCTCTCGGATGTATGAGAAGAGGTCGATGCCACAGGCCTTGAGGATCTTCTTGGCCACATAGCCCGAGGCCACGATCGTTGACGTATGGCGGCCACTGAAGAAGCCGGCGCCGATCGCGTCGTCGGCGGGCCCGTACTTCATGAACGAGGCGTACGATGCGTGCCCGGGGCGGGGCGTGCGGTTGGTGTCCTGGTACTGCTCGATGTGGATGAAGTGCCGGTCCAGGTTCGGGATCAGGATGGTGAGCGGCGTGCCGTTGGTCTGGTTCTTGTTGCCGGCGTCCTTGATGGTATCGGCGGCGTTCAGGCCCGTGTAGATGATGGGCAGATCGGGCTCCTTCCGGGGGGAGGACAACTCGTCCGCACCCGGTTTCCTGAGCAGAAGGTCGCCGTATACCTCTTCCTCGGTAAGGTACATCCCCGGCGGCACGCCCTGCAGAACGGCGGTCAGGCCTTCCTGGTACGAGCCACCCGAAATGCTCACCTGAAAGAACCGTCCGAGATGGCAGCCGATCATAGGTGCTCCCCCCTTAAGATCCTGTCCCGTGGTCGTCTGTCGAGCTGATCTTCGCACCCAGCTTCAGCATCAGTTCCACGAATTCCGGGAAGGTCACATCAATCGCTTCGGCACCGTCCAACACTGTCGTCGCCTCAGCACCCAGACCGGCAACGGCAAGCGCCATGGCGATCCGGTGGTCCCCGTGGCTGCTGACCGTCGCGCCCTCGGGCCTCCCGCCCGTGACGATCAGCCCGTCCTCCATCTCCTCCGCCTGAACGCCCAGCTTCGCCAGTTCTCCGCGCATGGCCGCGATGCGATCCACTTCCTTCAGCCGCGCCTGCGGGACATTGACCAGTCGGGTCTCGCCCTCCGCGAAGGCTCCGACGACAGCGAGAGACGGCAGGGCATCAGGCGTGTTATTGAGATCGATCTCAGCGCCTCTGAGATCGCCCCCTTTGATCGTGATGGCTTCCTCGTCAGCGAAGACTTCGCAGCCCATCGCCTCCAGCATACCGACGACGGCCTTGTCCCCCTGGGTATCGGACATGTCGAGGCCGACGAGGGTCAGCTCGGATCGGGTCACGGCCGCCGCGGCCAGCAGGAAGGTGGCGGAGCTGAAATCCGCCGGGATACGGCGGTCGAAAGCATCGTAGGACTGCCCGCCGCGGATATGAAAGTGCTTGAGTCGCTTGTGGCAGTACTCGGTGCCGAGACGGTCGAGCCAGGCGAGGGTGAGCCACACATAGGGACGCTCGTTCAGCACGCCGACACGTATCTCGGTGTCGCCCTCGGCGAGCGGACAGGCAATCAGCAGCGCCGAAAGGTACTGGGAGGTCGGACACTCGATGTCCGTCACTCCGCCCTTTAGCGGCCCGCGCACGGCGACCGGCGCCGCACCATCGCCTCGGGTTGAGTAGGCGCGGGCTCCCAGATTGCCCAAAGCCTCGATGAGGGGACCGGCCGGGCGCCGGCGGATCTGCTCGTCACCCGTGAACAGCGCCCAGTCAGTGCCCAGGGCGGCGACGGCCAGTGCAACGCGGAGTGTCGTCCCGGAATTCTGCACGTCGATTGGGTCTGCTACCGGCGTGGGGTGTCCGCCGGTGCCCTCAACGACCCAGCGGTCTTTGCTCACCCGGATGTCGGCACCGAGGGCACGGCATGCGTTCATGGCGGCCAACGTGTCACGCGAGCGCAGCGGGGCCGATATGACCGACGTACCCTCGGCCAGCGTGGCGAGGAATGCAGCCCGAATCGTGTGGGACTTCGATCCCGGGACCTCTGCCGCGCCAGCCAGTTTCGACCTCTCGACCACAAGCCGCATTGCGTGCCTCCCGTACATGCTTCAGCTCGAGTGCGCGAGCGGGCTCCGAGCCTTCGCCGCTGCGTCGCTCAGGCCCTTTCGGAAGCCATGGGACTCACAGGTCGCGCTGCGGCGGCAGATCCGCCAGCAGATGCCGCAGAAGAGCCTCCGCCGACTCGCGGCGACGGAGGTGGTTCAGGAAGCTCTGGATCACACCCCGCGCCTGCCAGGTCTGGAAGATCTGCGCCGGCTGGGTGCAGAGCGCACCCGTCATGTAGATCGTTACGCTTCGGTCGGAGACTTCGCCAGGCAGTTCCACGCTGGTAACCCGTTCCGCCCTTTCCACGCGCCGCTGCAGACGCGAGCGTTGGTCGAGGGAGCGTTCATTTTACCATGTTTCCGGAGTCAGGTGTACCAGTGCGGCGCAAGGAATGGTTCCGAAGGAGGAACGCGCCCTGGAAGCTGCCAATCTGCAGGCCGTCGCGGTGGTGTGCGCCATGTCCCCCGAAAGGAGCCAATCCAGTGCAGACCTACCGTGCTGCCATCGTCGGCTGCGGACGCATGGGCGGGTTCATCGATGATGAGGTTCGCTGGGCCAGCAGCTCGATGCTGCCTTATTCCCACGGACTGGCCTTTGCGGAGCACCCGCGCACCGAGCTGGTCGCCGGCTGCGAACCGAATGAGGAGAAGCTGCAGCAGTGGGGCGAGCGTTACGGCGTCTCAGCGCTCTACACCGATATCGAGCGGATGATGGCCGAGACTTCCCCCGATATCGTCTCGGTCTGCACGCCGACAGCCACCCGCTACGAGGCGGCCCTGGCCGTCGCCGCCGGGAAGCCAAAGGCGGTCTTCGTTGAGAAGCCCATCGCGGAGTGTCTGCGCGAAGCCGACGAGATGATCGCCGCGTGCG
>CBFDAZ010000111.1:0-10702 GCA_965602825.1 uncultured bacterium | reverse complement strand
GGTCGGGCAGTTCATGCTGGCGCCTCGGGTCTGGCCGTTCAGCAGGTTAGGTGCAAGGCCACAACGACCTTCTTTCCCTCGGCACGTAGACGGTTGAACGTCTGGCACGCCGATGGCGTCGGCTCCTCGACCACTTCCGCGCCCGTCTTCTCCAGCGCGTCGCGGGCTCCAGGCAACACCTTGACGAGCCCATGCGCACCCGTCCCGAACACGACGACTTCCGCCAAGGCGGCCAGGACCTCCTGCAGGTCCTCCGTGCAGACCTCGTGTCCCTTCCGCCGCCACCAGTTGGCATGCACGCGATCGGGGAGGACGATGACATCCCTCGTGTGCGTCTCGCCATTGACGACGAGTCGGCCGAATGAGTAGTCCTCTATCACTGCCACTCCCCGCCGCCCTCCGGCCCGGTAGCTCACTCCGCCAGTGTCCGCACGTCCCCCTGCCGGCGGGTGAGGCCCGTACGGTCAAGGTATTCCGCGAGGGGGACAACGTACTTCCGCGATGAGCCCGTCATGTCGCGCAGCTCGGCGATGGTGAAGGGGCCCTGCTCCCGCACGTGCGCCGTGATTGTGCGCGCAATCTCATCCAGGGCCTCGCGATGGTATACGTGCTCCCCGATCGTCACCAGATCACCGGAGGCAACAGCGATATCGAACAGAGCGCGGGCCTCCCGGGCGTCAGCGACTCCGGCGGCCTCTAACACGTCATCCAGGGCTGGCGGCGAGAAACGGCCGCGTCGCGCAAGGGAGGCCATTGCCCGCAGCGCACGCTCCTGCGTCTCACCCAATCGGACTTCGTGCCCTGCCAGCCGAACCCCTTCTGATCCCACAGCGATCCGGTTCTCTCGCGATAGACAGCCCAATACATCATCCAGGAGGGGATCGGGCGGACGGGCCAGACCGGACTGCAGCTTCCCCTTGGGCATGGCCGCCACGAGTGGGTTCTCCTCGTGGTGGTTCCTCAGGGCCTGCAGCACGCCCGCGGCCAGCTCTCGATGCGCTTCGGCCAACGTGTACGCATCGGAGCCGGCCAGTAGGGTGAGTGCTCCCGAGGCCTCAAGCTCCCGCACGATTGTCTGAGCTTCGCTCGAGTCAAGCTGGAGCGCTGTGGCAAGCTGCCTCGCCGTCAGGATCGGCTGCTGCAGTTCCCGGATCCACTGCAGCGCGAGGTCTGTCGAATCGCCTGCCTCCAGATTCTCCAGCCGCGCCGCCACCGAGGGATCGTGGCGGCGATGCCTCCTGGGCGTTGGGTCGAGTACCGCGCCGCCGCCGATCGTGATCATGGGCGAATACGAGCGGATGACGTACCGGTCGCCGCGCGCGGCGGCAACGGGCTGCTCCAGTCTGAACTGCGCGAGGCACGAGTCTCCGGGCGCCAGGACATCAGAATCCAACAGATACACGCGCCCCAATAGTTCCGCCGTACCGTGGTGGAGGCGCACGCGAGCGCGATTCTTGAGGGGGCTGCGCGCTGTCCGGAGCAAGTGGAGGCGCGCGTCCAGCATGCCACTCGGCTCCATGCTGCCGGGGGCACAGAGCGTGTCCCCGCGCGCGAGGCGTTCCTGTCTCACGCGCGTCAGGTTGACTGCCACCCGCCGGGCAGCGTTCACCTCCTCCACCTCCACACCGTGCACCTGCAAGCCCCGGATACGTGCCGGAACTGCTGCGGGCAAAACCTCCATGCTGTCACCCGCCGCCAGCGATCCGCGCACAAGCGTTCCCGTCACTACCTGCCCGAAACCGGGCGCGCTGAAGACCCTGTCGATCGGCAACCTCGCGGGGCCGAGGACGTCCCGAGGCCTCACATTGCGGACAGCCCGTCCGAGGACCTCCACAAGCTCCTCCAACCCCTGGCTCGTGCGGGCCGAGGTGCGGACGAGCGGCGCCTCAGCCAGCGGCGTGCCCGCGACGTGCGTGCGCACATCGTCCTCCACGAGCTCGAGAAGTTCCTCGTCCGCCAGGTCCGCCTTGGTGATCACGATGAGCCCGGCCTCGATCCCCAGCAGGTTGATGATGTCGAGATGTTCCGTCGTCTGGGGCATGACCCCCTCATCCGCGGCGACAACGAGCATCACCAGGTCGATCCCTGTCGCCCCGGCCAGCATGTTCTTGATGAACCGTTCGTGCCCCGGTACATCCACGATGCCGATGCGCGTACCGCCCGGCAGATCGAGGTGCGCGAAGCCGATATCGATCGAGAGCTCTCGCTCCTGCTCCTCCGCCAGGCGATCGGTGTTGATGCCCGTCAGCGCTTTGACGAGCTCTGTCTTGCCGTGATCGACGTGGCCGGCCGTGCCTACCACAACGCTCAGCATTGTGACGTCGGGCGAGGTCTCAGACAATTCACCGTGCCTCGGTTGAGTGTAGTCGGTTAGCTAACTTCCCTCGCCTCAGCGGGCTACCCTCCACTGCGCGGCATATTCCTTGCAGACAGGACGCTTGAGGCGGCGATGGTGGCCTCAAAGGGACCCCGCGGGTCGCCGTCGAAGGTTACCCTACACGAGAGCCGTTCCAGTCTCGCATGGTGGCAGCTCCCATGGCGGAAGACCAGGCAGAGCAGCTCGAGACGCTGATACGTGCCCGCTATCCCATCATCTACGTGGTGTCCTGGGAGGAGGCCCGCGTTGAGGCCACGCTGCGGTCTGTGGCGCAGGGCCGCAAGAAGCAGCTCTTCCTATGGACCACTACCAACGGCCTGGTCCTCGACGGCCACAACCCACGCAGCGACGGAACCACCGACCCGCTGTTCGCCATGGACGAGATCATCAAGTCAGGAGATTCGGCCATCTTCGTCTTTAAGGACTTCCATCGCTTCCTCAAAGACGATGCCAAGATCGTCCGCAAGCTGCGCGACCTGGCCCACCACCTGAAGCGAAGCTACAAGACGGTCGTCCTGGTGTCCCCTGCCCTGGAGCTGCCGACCGAGCTGGAGAAGGAGATGACCGTCGTCGACTACGCGCTGCCGTCGGCTGACGAGCTCGGGCAGCAGGTGGAGAGCACGCTCGCCAGGTGCAAGGAAGACAAGAGGATCAAGTGCGACCTGGAAGAGGAGCAGATCGAGGCCATCGTCAAGGCGGCCCAAGGCCTCACCGCCGTCGAGGTGGACAACGTCTTGATGAAGTCCATCGTTGAGACGCAGGGGTTCGATGTCGATGTGATCCTCTCCGAGAAAGAGCAGATCATCCGCAAGTCGGGGATCCTGGAGTACTTCCACACCGACGAGACGATGGACCACGTCGGGGGCCTGGAGGCCCTGAAGCGCTGGCTCACCAAGCGGCGCAAGGCTTTCACGGACGCTGCCCGCGAGTACGGTCTCCCCCAACCGAAGGGCTTGCTGCTGATCGGCGTGCAAGGGTGCGGCAAGTCCCTGACGGCCAAGGCGGTGGCCCATCTGTGGCAGCTCCCGCTGCTGCGGCTCGATGTAGGCCGCATCTTCTCCGGCATCGTTGGATCCAGCGAGCAGCGCATGCGCCGCGCGATCAGGACGGCCGAGTCGATAGCGCCCGTCGTCCTGTGGCTTGATGAGGTCGAAAAGGGTTTTGCCGGAACACAGAGCTCATCCTTCTCTGATGCCGGGACAACCTCGCGTGTCTTCGGCAGCTTCGTCACCTGGCTCCAGGAGAAGGAATCCCCGGTCTTTGTCATTGCGACTGCCAACGACATCACGACGCTGCCGCCGGAGCTGCTGCGGAAGGGCCGGTTCGACGAGATCTTCTTCATCGATCTGCCCAACCAGCAGGAGCGACACGAGATTGTCCGGATTCACGTTGCCAAGCGCCTGCCCGAGGGCCGCAGCGCCGATGAGTTCGACCTCGAGGGCTTAACCGGGCAGTCGGCTGCTTTCTCCGGCGCCGAGATTGAGCAAGCGGTCATCTCGGCGATGTACGACGCTTTCGACGACGATGCCCGCCCCTTCACCACCGAGGACGTCCTCAGGGCAATCCGAGAGACCTTCCCGCTCTCCGCCACCATGCGGGAGCAGATCCACGATCTCCGCTCCTGGGCCCAGAATCGGGCTCGCCTGGCCTCGGATCATCTGGCCGAGGAAATGCCTGACTTCGGATCGGCGGCTGTCTCGCCCTTACACGCGCCGCCCTGGTTGCGGCGCCGACGGCCATCGAACCTCAGCATCGGCCGGGCAAGACGACGAACGTAGGGACCCAATTTGCCTGACGACAACGACTCACGCCTTGACTTCCTGGAGCTCGGCGACGAGCCGCCCGACCGACAACCCGCGGGCGGCCCAACTGCTGTTCGCCGAACGCTGGTGCCGTTGGCCATCATTGGCGGCCCGGGTGCCGGGGCCGGGGAGTTCAATGGGCCCCGCGGCGTGGCTGTTGACAACTGGGGCAATCTGTACGTCGCCGACACGCTCAACCACCGCATCCAGAAGATCACGGCCTACCAGGACGTGTACCGGTACGAGCAGGCGGGTCGGGAGCCCGGCTGTATTCTGTACCCCTCCGGCATTGTCGTTGATAGCCTGCTTGCGGCCTATGTGCTCGACGCCGGTAACTGCCGCATCCAGAAGTTCAGCCCCACCTGGCAATTCCAGATCACGTTCGGTATTCAGGGCTCCCAGCCCGGGTGTTTCCAGTCGCCGGAGTCCATTGCCCGAGACGACTTCAACCACATCTACGTCGCGGATACCGGCAATTCGCGCATCCAGAAGTTCGATGCTGCAGGCCGCTACTCACTGCAGTTTCCCGGCATGGCCGCGGACACGTCGGCCTTCCGCCCCACGGCTGTTGCTGTTGACCGCGAGTACAACGTTTTCGTCGCCGATGCGGCCTCAAACCGCATCATCGTCTTCAACTCTCGCGGTGGGGCGATCGGGGCGCTCTCCGGACCAGGGACCGAACCCGGGCAGCTTGCAGAGCCGTGTAGCATGGCCATCGGCCCCGACGGCACGGTGTTCGTGGGAGAGACGGGTAACGCGCGGCTTCAGGCCTTCAGTCCGGAGGGCGAGTGTCTGGCGATCTTCGGCCAGGGGGTGCCCGGCAGCGTGGAGATGGGAGAACCGCGAGCGATCGCCGTCGATCCCGACGGGAACCTCTATGTCGTGGACTCCAAGATGCACCGAGTCGTGAAGCTGGCGTGGCGGTAGTTCCTCGGTACGGGCGACGTTACAACCGCACCGGCTGCGCCACGGCTCAAGCCACCCTCAAGCGCAGGATCCGTGCGGCATTCTCTCCCAGGATCGCTCTCTTCGCGGCCTCGGGGATGTGGGCCCGGCGCACCTTCTCGGTGCCGCACCAGGGCACCATCAGCGGGAAGTTGGTGCCCATCAGCAGCCGTTCCGCGCCGAACTCCCGGACACACGTCGCAACCGCCTCCAGCGGCGACTTGAGCCAGCCGATCTCAGCGAAGGCGTTCGGTGCGTCTCCTACGGTCCGGAAGAAGGCCTTGATGTCGGCATAGCTCCCGCCGCTCAGTACGACCGTCACATCGGGCACCTTGAGGGCAGCTTCGGCCACGTAGGCGACCGGTGTTGCCTTGACCTTCATCCGCCAGTGGTGGTAGCGCTCGTCCTCCAGCCGGACCGACACAACCACCGGCCACCCGAGATCTGCTGCCCGGGCAAAGAGATTCCTGGCCGCTCGGCGCCGCAGCGAGTATCCCTGGTAGTTCGGGTAGAGCCGCAAGCCGCGCAGGCCCAGGTCCTCGGCGCATCGCCGAAGATCCTCCTCCCAGCCCGGGAACTCGGGGTTGAGCACCGCGAAGGGGATGAAGGTCCGGGATCGTCGCCCGATCTCCTCGATCAGGTGCACATTCCCCTGGTGCGGGTTCTTGTAGAGCACTGCCGGCAGTGAGCTCACGACGGCACGGTCGATGCATTCACGGCGAAGCGCCTTCCGCGTGCCCTCAGCGGTTGTGACAGGTAGCCTCCGGAAGGCCCACGGGCCAACGGTGCACGAGAAGTCAATGACCACTGCTTTCACGCTCCATGGTGCGGTCGCGGCGTCCTACCAGCCGAGCAGTCGCTCGGCGTTGGTGCCGAGGATCTTGTCCTTGCTGCTGGGACGGATCGGCGCCCGATCGATCTTGGCGAGGGTGTAGATCAGGTCTGCCCCCGGCATATCGGTGCCCCAAACGACCCGTTCCGCACCCAGCTCGTCGATGGCCATCTCCAGCATGCCCGTGTGGGCGATTGAGCCACTCGTGTCTACGCACACATTCGGGCAGTGCCGGACCGCCTTGACACCGTACTCCCAGTCGCCGCCGATGTGCGCCATCACCAGTTTCAGATCCGGGTACCGCTCGGCCAGGCGCGCGACGTGTCGGGGCTCGGACTCCGTCCGCAGGTTCCCGGTCCACTTCTGCCAGGCGTGCTGCACAACGGGCCACTGCAGCTCTATCGCCCTCTCGGCGATCGGGAAGACCGAAGGGTCGTCCGCATAGCACGCTGTCCAGAGCTTGATTCCCTGCATGCCGGCGTCCGCCGCCTCGTCGATCGCGCGGAGGGCCGCCTTCCCGTGCTTTGGGTTGACGTAGACGAAGCCCACATACAGGTTCGGCCACTTGCGCATCGCGCGCAGGACGCGATCGTTGAGCTTCTTGACCTCGGCCTCGTCAGGCACGTACCGTCTGATGGCGCTGACGCAGATCCGGTCCACACCGTGGCGCGCGGCGGCCACCGCCATGGCCTCCTCGGCATCGTCCCGAGCCCAGAGATGGGCGTGGAAGTCAATGAGCATGATCGGTTGTTCCTCTTCGGCCGGACCCGATGTCAAGGGTCGGCGTCAGCATTGCCAGCCAACTTGAGATGGTAGGTCTCCAGAGCCGCATCCGCTGCCCGCAGTCGGGCTGACATCGTGCGGCACATGTTGAGCAAGACCGTCTTGCCTATCGCCGGACGGCGGTCGGTAAGCTGGTGGAAATCCGAGGCCTGGATGACCAGCAGGCGAGAATCCCGGCTGCACGTCGCACTCGCCGATCGGGGCAGGCCATCCACCAGCGCCAGTTCCCCGAACACCTCGCCCGCACCCACGCGAGCCAGGACCTGCTTCCCCTCCTCATCCGCCAGGATCGTCACTTCCCCCTCCATCACGACGAACAGCGACTTGCCGGCGTCGTTCTCCGAGAACACAGCCGCTCCCGCCGGGAAGCGCTTCTCCACGCAGATGGCGCGCAGTTTCTCGATGTCCCAGTCCCCGAGGCCCTCGAAGATGCGCACCTGGCGGGCCACATCCGCAATCACGCTGCCCCGGTGCCGTTCCTCGAAAGCATCCTCGACAAGCTCCTTCATCTGGGTACATGCCTCCAGCATGTCGAGGTGTCCGAGGTCCCACGGTACCGTGAGCCGGACCATCTTGACGACATCCAGTCGCTCGACGCTCTCGAACACCATCGCCGGGCAGTAGGCGACCGGCACGAAGCCGAGCTCCCACAGGCTCTCTTGCATCCTGGGCGAATGGGCGCTGACATCGGCCTGCACATAAGCGGGCGAGTACACCTTGTCCACATGCCGTACGAACGCCTTCAGCAGCGCGCCCTTGATCGCGTCACTCAGCGCGATGAGTTCGAAGAGCCGGACCTTCTTGTCGATCGGGTCGTTCACGAAGCCGGCCGCGCCGACCGGCTGCCCTTCCTTGCAGGCCACAAGGTACTCGGCCTTATACTTGGTGAGCTTCAGGAAGCCGTACTCCAGGCGAACCCCGCCGAATATCTCCCGGTCAACCGACCGGCCGCGGCCGATGCGGAGCAGACGGACCATCTGCTCGTCCTGTGGCTCGGTCATCTCGACATCATCATCAAGCGGGTAGCTGTCGATCTCGCTATCCACGATGAGGTCCGGTGCGAATCCCGTCTTCTCGAGCGCAACACAACCCAGTGGGTACACACTGGCGATGGTGCGCGGGTTGTTCTTCCGCAGCTTCCTGGCGTTCTCGCTGAGGGTGACCATGAAGATCACGCTCTCGCGACGAGGCCCGAGCTGATAGGCTAGCGGCTCGAACCCTACCGGTACAAAGCCCGTTCGCCGGCAGATCTTCTGAGCCCCCAAGTGCACGGCCCTGGTCTCGGCGAAGCCGAACTCGATCCGGCCGGCAGCCCGACGTACGCAGTCCTCGATCAGTTTCGTGCCCATTCCAGCCGAGCGGCAGTCCGGGTGGACAACGAGACGGCCGAACTCGCCGATCAGGTCATCGACGTCCCCCACATTCAGCATCACCGCTGCAGATCCTACGACCCCACCATCTTGCTCGGACACCACCCACTCGATATTGTCGTCGAACACACCCTTTTTCACCCACCGAGCATCGTAGAACTCCTGGAACGGGAAGTCATCTCCATAGACGGCACGGTAGACCTCGGTGGTCTGCTCAACATCTCTCTCGTCTATCTCCCTGATGGTCATGAGCATCGACTCCGGGGCCAGTCTCGGCTTCGGACGATACGTTCCCCGCGAAGCCACCACACGCCTCTCCCCCTGTACGGACCGGAGGTCTATGCCCCCGCGCAACCGAACCTCAACTCCAATGGAGGCTGGATATGCTCGCCGCCAAACTCACAGAGAAGCAACACATTGAGGTCGTCGAGTGTCCCGATCCAGTGCCCGGACCCGGGCAGGTGCTGGTCCGCGTCCACGCGGTCGCGATATGCCCGTCGGATGTGAGGATCTACAACGAGGGGCACGCGGGCGGCGTGGTCCCGGAGCAGCCACTCACGCTGGGCCACGAGTTCTCAGGTGTCGTGGAGCAGGTCGGTGAACGGGTCACTGAGGTGGCGCCGGGCGACCGGGTGGCCGTCGAGCCGAGCTGGCATTGTGGGACGTGCGATCTCTGCGCCCGCGGCCTGTTCAACATCTGCCGCCACATCGCCTTCCCGAGCTTTCCACCCACCGATGGCGCGATGGCGGAGCTCATTGCCTGCCCCGCGCACTCGGTCGCTCGTCTGCCGGCATCCGTCTCGTTCACCGATGGCGCTCTGCTGGAACCGTTGGGCGTGTCGGTCCACGCGGTGCGTCTGGCGGAGAGCCCGACCGACCAGTCTGCCGCGGTGCTCGGCGCCGGTGTGATCGGCCTTGGCATCCTGCAGACGCTGCTAGCGTACGGCGTCCCGCATGTGTGCCTGGCCGAGCCGCGTGAGGCGCGCCGACGACTGGCCACAGCCCTCGGTGCCGTAAGTGCCGCGCCGAATGCTCGGGATCTAGCGGAGGCAGGGCCCGGGCCGGCCGTTGTCTTCGAGGCCGCCGGCGAGGTTGAGGCCATCCAGGAGGCGATGCAACTGGTGGCGCCCGGCGGACGAGTTGTGGTGGTCGGGATACCCAAGGAGGAGCAGTTCGTGCTCGATGCGCCCACTCCTCGGCGCAAGGAGTTGGCCCTGGTTTTCGTTCGTCGTTCGCGGAACGCGCTGCCCGAAGCCCTGCGCCTGGTCGGAGAGGGTCAGGTGACCTTCGCCAACTACCCGACCCTCGTTCTCCCGCTGCCCAAGGCCGACCAGGCGCTCGCCCTGGCGGCTCAGGACATGGGCGAATACGTGAGGATCATCGTCAACCCACAGGAGAGATAACGCAGTGACTCGCTTCGAGCAGTCGAACCTCAGACAGATCGAGATGCTCAACCAACGCGGTGGCCGGACGCTCAGCATCGTCGATTTGATGCAGGCCGAGACCATCACGCCGGAGGCCGCCGGGTACGTGCTCTGGCGCGTGGCGCACGGCGCTTCATTCCTCACCGGGGCCGGGCCGGGCGGAGCCGGCAAGTCGACGCTGCTTGCCGACCTGCTGGGCATGCTGCCTCCGGGCGAGCGGATCGTGACGACGCCCGACGCCGCGGCGGTAGCCGAGGCCCTGGCCGACGAGGACCGGAGCGGGCGCTGCTACCTGTGCCACGAGATTGGCTCTGGGATGTGGTACGGCTACTTGTGGGGGGACACGGTAGCTGACTTCTTCGGCCTGACGGAACGGGGCGGCCGGATCGCGGCTTGTCTGCATGCGGACGACCCCGACCAGACGCGTGAGATCCTCGTCTCCTCAACTCTCGGCGTCACTCCCGAAGCCTTCGCCGGAGTCGAGCTGCTGCTCTTCATTGGCTTCGGCCGGGAGGGATTCCGCTCAAGCCGCCGTGTGACGGCCATCTACGCTTCGGATGGCAGAGGTGGACACCAGCCCGTGTTCGGGCTCGACAGACGATCAGGGAAGCTCACAGCGATGGAAGCCGCACCGTCCTCCGCTGACCCGACGGCGCCGACCCGGACAGCCTGCGAAGGCCTGATGCAGCACCTGGCGGCAAGCAGCGAGACCCTCTTCGAGGAGGTGCGAGAGGCGGTGGCCACGTTCTACGAGCAACAAGGGCAGGACTAAACGGCGCTTCGGGCCGACGCGCTCCGCGCGAGGCAGACCAGCATCGGCGGCATGGCGCCGTCTGCCGCTGCGTTGTGCATTAGCGACCACTCGGCATGACGTGTGGGGCGCGCCCAGCGAGCTAGATGGAGAGCCTCCGGGTCTGCCGTCCGCGCGGTTACAGCGGCTGCCTACCAGCCCGCCGCTGAAGGTCGTTGTCGTACCAGCCCCGACAGGGGCGGCAGGTGGTAGCCCACGGCGTCAGCCGTGGGAACCGGCGCCTCTATTCAGCGCTAGCCCCGGAGGGGCGAGAGAGGGCAGCGCCGGGCGTGAGCCCGGCGCGCAGACGGCGAACGAACTGCCGCCCCTTCAGGGCTCAACGTCCTTTACAGCCTACTTCCCCATGGCTCTCGCCATG
>CBFDAZ010000110.1:0-10702 GCA_965602825.1 uncultured bacterium | reverse complement strand
GCCGGAATCAACCATCGGGCTGCCAGTCGGCTCGTAGAGCCACGTGTCGTTGCGCCCGGTCAGCGGGTCGCGCGGCAGTCTCTTCGCGGGTGAGTCGCGGTTCGGCGGGCTCGCGGTGTCCTCTGATGTGGCAGCGATCTTCACCGGGTTCCCGCTGGAGTCCACGCCCTGTTCAGGAGCCGTGGCAGCACGAGGGTCCGTCAGCCTGGCTGGATAGCAGCCGTACGCATCGCGGAACCGGAGGAGCATATCGTCCAGAGCCTGCAGTGTGGTGTCAAGCTCGTAAGTGTTGGTACGCAGATACCCGGCGGTGCCTGCATGTGCGGCGCCATGGCGTGCTACGGATGCCAGAGCACCGGCCAACGCCAGAGCTGCGAGTGCATGCGCCATTGGCTGCGCCGCCCGACGGGCGTGGTCCGTCAGCCAGGGAGCCACGACAACGAATGAGACGAGGAGGAGAAGCGTGCCGCCCGTTGCGGCGGTGATGAGATGGGTTATGACCGTCAGCAGGGGGCGGTCCGGATCGAGCAGGGGCGACGCAAGGCCCTCGATGTTGGCAGCCAATTGCGTCCCGTATGACAGCGTCAGGACGGCGAGGAGGCCGATGAATGGGACGGCGATCCAGGCGGCTTTTCGCCCGGACCCCTCGATGCCCCGGCGCATCAGGCCACCGACCAGCACCAGCCATGAAGCCTGCACGACGCCGACGGTGAGCACCCAGAAGGCGGACGCCTCGCCCCGCAAGATGAGCCTGATCTCCCTGCCGAGGAGGTTGTGCCCCAGGAACTGGGCCCCACCCGTGGCAAGGAGACAGGCTGCATAGCCGAGCGCGCCGACGCCGGCTGCGATCAGTGTCCCGCGAATGAGGTCGTCTGCGCTCAACGCTCCGGTGTCTGCCTCTGCTCGGGCCCGTCCTCCAGAGAGGACGCTCAAAACCCAGATCGGAACCACTGCAACCAGCACCAGCGCTCCAGCGGCCCCGAAAGCGGTCAAGAACACGATCACGAAGGCGGTGCCGACTGTGGTGAGGGAGATGGCAAGTGGCCGCGCCCGCAGCCCTCGGCGCGCCGCCCACGCAGACAGCAGGTATGTGAGGGCTCCGACGATTGAGTAGAGCAGCATGCGCCCATGGGTCGCTACGCCGATTCCACGGGAGGCGGAACGGATCTCCCCCTCGCGCGAGATGGTGAGCCTGGTGGCGCTGTCATCGTCGGTGGGGCAGAAGGTGAGATCCACGAGCTCATCGAGGTCCAGTAGCGTCCAGTAACGAGTCGTCCACAGGTCCGCCGCCGTCCACAAGGGCCCCTCTTTGCCCCACCATACGCCGGGCTCGAAGTACAGATCATCATACGGCATGCCAAGCGGGCCGCGATACTCACTCACCATACTGGGGCCGGCACTGTCCACAGCCTGCTTGCGGATCGCTGCATAGCATGCGCCCTTGCCCAAAGGCTGGCCGAGCGGCAGCGGCGCCTCGGGGTGCTGGTCGCACTTCACCGGGCCCCTTGAGAGCACGATCAGTAACAGCGCCGTTTTCTGGCGCGAGCTGGCGCGGGAGATGTAGAGAGGGTATACCAGCCGGTTAGTGTCGAACCGTATCCCGATCGGTGCTACGTCCTCAAGCACGGGACCGTCAGCACCCTTGCCTGGGCGGATCTTCAGGGCCACGAAGTACCAGCTCTTCCCGACGTAGTGCTCGAGGATGTCGTCGCTGTTGTCGGGGATGCGATAGCCGTTGTCCGTGAGCCACTCGATCAGCACCCCGGCTCCAGTGGCAGACAGGACGTTTGCCTCGTAGTCGCCGACCTCCATGCGTTCGTGGACGATGACGGCCTGTGGCTGGCCCATCGTGCTGCCCACGGGTCCAGGGAAGTCAGCAGGCGGGGGGGACAGGATGGGACGCATGTGTGCCAAGGGATCGGGGATGGTGGTGTGGACTTCCGGCCGGGTGTTATCGAGCAATGCATCGATGAACTCGGTTGAGGCGAGGAAGACGTCATCTTTCGCGGGCTTGCCGGGGACCGGAACCACCCAGGCGAACCGGTCGGCCGGGCCGTGGTAGGTTGTCTGGAGCAATAGGGCTTCCCGTCCCTCGGGAAGCTGTATGATGATGCCCTTCTGCTCCGTCGAGGCAACGCCGCTCTTCCCGGCGACCCTCTCCCCGAGCATGTCCTCGGTGGCGATGCCACCTGCGAACATACCGTCGGCGCAGACGGGTGCCGGCAGCCAGGCGATGCATCCGATGACGCAGAAGCGCTTCACCAAAGCTCACCCTCTCCACCGGGGCGCGGGTCGATCCCCACACTTCAGGACGTTGGGCCCAAGCCGGGGTTGCGCCGTTCAGCCCCATAGACTCTGTCGTCTGAGCCTCCCCAAGTCCTACGATCTGACTTCGCGACGTGCCACCGAGTTCCTGCGCCGTGGACGAGCCGCTTCGCCTTGCAGGTCTTCTCGGGTTGATGCGCAATAGTGCCTACGTATCGCGGCGTCCCCGAGAGAGGTGCACTCGGGGAGAAGGGGGAGACCATGCCATCACGCGTCACCCGTCGCGAGGCGATGCGCACCATTGGATCCGCTGCACTCGGAGGAGCGGCAATGCTCTCTCAGCCCGCCTCAGCCGCCGGGCCGGGACCGGCCGAGCGGCGCCGGCGCCCCAATATCATCTTCATCCTCGCCGATGACCTGGGGTACGGTGACCTGGGCTGTTACGGCCAGAAGGTGATCAGGACGCCGCATCTGGACCGCATGGCCACCGAGGGGGTGCGGTTCACCGACTGCTACGCCGGGAGCACCGTCTGTGCCCCCTCCCGCTGTGCGCTAATGACAGGCCTTCACACAGGCCACTGCCGTGTCCGCGGCAATGCCCTGGTGCCTCTGCTGCCGGAGGACGTCACCGTGGCCGAGTTGCTGAAGCAAGCCGGCTATGCGACGGGTATCGTCGGCAAATGGGGACTCGGCGAGCCGGACACCACGGGCCTCCCCAATCGTCAGGGCTTCGACTACTGGTTCGGCTACCTCAACCAGCGAAATGCCCACAACTACTACCCGGAGTTCCTCTGGCGGAACGAAGAGAAGGCCGAGCTGCCCGGCAACCTCGAGGGCGCCAAGGGCGAGTACTCGCACGACCTGTTCACCCAGGAAGCCCTGGAGTGGGTGCACGCTCACGCTTCGGAACCGTTCTTCCTGTACCTGGCCTACACGATCCCGCACGCGAACAACGAGCTCGGCCGCGAGACCGGCAACGGCATGGAGGTGCCCACCGACGCGCCGTACTCGGACGAGAAGTGGGCGCAGCCGCAGAAGGGCCACGCGGCGATGATCACCAGGATGGACCGGGACATCGGCAGCCTCCTCTCGCTGCTGAAGGAACTGGGGATCGACGAAGAGACGATCGTCTTCTTCACCAGCGATAACGGGCCCCACAAGGAGGGCGGCGCCGATCCGGCGTTCTTTGACAGCAGCGGCCCGCTACGCGGGTTCAAGCGCGACCTGTACGAGGGGGGAATCCGGGTCCCGATGATGGTGCGCTGGCCGGGGAGAATCCCGGGCGGCAGGGAGAGCGATCAGCCGTGGACCTTCTGGGATTTCCTGCCGACGGCGGCCCAGTTCGCCGGCGTCAAGGCGCCGGAAGGGATTGACGGGATCTCCATGCTGCCGGCTCTCTTCGGCCGCCAGCAGAAGAGCCACGAGTTCCTGTACTGGGAGTTCCACGAACGAGGCTTCCAGCAAGCGGTCCGCATGGGGAACTGGAAGGCCGTCCGCAAGGGCACGAAGAAACCGATTGAGCTGTTCGACCTGTTGAAGGACATCGGCGAAACGACCGATATCGCCGCCGAGCATCCCGACGTTGTCGCCACGATCGAGGACTACCTCGCAACAGCCCGGACAGACTCCGAGGATTTCCCGATCAGGGAGAAGGGATAGAGCTTCGGCGTCTCGCGCGTCTGAGGAGCCATAGCCGACCGAGACCGCAAGGCGTCGGTCGGCTTCCGGGCTAGCTCGCCTGCGTGAATGGCGACGGCGACCGAGTGAGGCCGGTGCCTTGCCGTAGGAAGAGAGAGCGGAGACCGGTGCTCGATGTCTGAAGAGCCTGCGATGGACAAACGAACCGCGGACCTGGGGACAGCCCGACTCGGTCCGCTGATGGTGAAGCTGAGCATCCCGGGCATGATCGGGATGCTCATCATGTCGATCTACAACATCATCGACACGTTCTGGGTGAGCGGACTACCAACCGGCACTGAGGCGATTGCTGCGCTGACCGTGCTGTTCCCCATCCAGATGATTGCCGCAGCCGTAGGCATGGGCACGGCTTCCGGAGTGACCTCGCTGGTTGCTCGCCGCTTCGGGGGTGGACGGGCCGACGAGGCGGACCTGGCGACGGGGAACGCGATCTCGCTGGCGGTCATCATGGGGTCGCTGTTCACCGTCGCGGGGGTTGCGGCAGCCGAGCCGGTAGTGCGGCTGTTCGGTGCGACTCCCGAGATCGTCGGTCCCTCCATTGCCTACCTCAAGACCGTCGCCGTCGGCTTCCCGTTCCTCATGCTCGCGATGGCTCTCACGGGCGCCTATCGGGGCGCGGGGGATGTGGTGACACCGATGCTCCTGACGGGTCTCGGGGCCGTCATCAACGGCGCGCTAGACCCGTTCCTGATCTACGGTTGGGGGCCATTCCCCCGACTGGAGATCCAGGGCGCGGCCGTCGCCACGGTGGCCGCCCAACTCGCCACTGCCGCCGTCTCGGTCGCCTACCTTCGCAGCAGCCGCAACAGCTATGATGTTCGCCTGCACGACCTACGGCTGCGTCTCGCCATCATTGGTGACATCGCCCAGGTGGGTGCTCCGGCCGCCGCGATGAACTGCCTGAGAAGTGTAGTGGCCTCGGTCTACAACTGGGTGCTTGGCAGCTTTGGGCCGGCCGCCATTGCCGCGCACGGCCTGGGTCATCGGGTCATGATGCTGGTTATCTCGTGCCTTGGGGGCGGCGTCCACCAAGCCCTGATGCCCATCGTCGGTTACACTTTCGGCGCGAAGGATTACCGGCGGATGTGGCGCGCCTACCGCATTGCCGCGATCTGGACATCGGGCGGCGGGTTGGTATTGGGCGGCCTGGTGTGTCTCTTTGCGAGGCAAATCCTCGCGCCCTTCGCGAAGGATCCGGAGTTGCTACGACTCGGCGCCCTGTCGCTGCGGTTGAAGATGTGCACGTTCTTCCTCGTCGAGCCGCAGATGATGGCAGTGTTCTCGCTGCAGGGAATGGGTATGGGTGGCCGTGCCATGCTGCTCACGCTGAGCCGGAACGCGGTCTTTGTGGTCCCCGGGCTGTTCGTGCTGTCATCGTACTTCGGCGTGACCGGCGCCTTCGCCGCCCAGCCGGTGGCGGACATCCTGGCGCTGTTTGTAGCCGGAACGGTGTTGTGGAAAGTGTACCGGCAGTACCCACCCTCAGCAACGGCCCCGGAGCATGCGGACGACCTCGACGCCGATGCGGCTGGCGGGTGAACGTGGCGCAGGTGCCTGGGCAGTTTGCCGCGAAGCTGAGTGTCCATGGCCCAAGGAGGTGTTACATCGATGGGGCCCGATCGACGTGGCTTCACGCTCATCGAGCTGCTGGTCGTCATCGCGATCATCGCAATCCTAGCTGCCATCCTGTTCCCGGTCTTCGCGCGAGCGCGCGAGTCGGCGCGGAGGTCGTCATGCCTGTCGAACCTGAAGCAACTCGGCCTGGCCGCGCACATGTACGCCGGGGATTACGACGAGTGCCTGCCGTGCGACTACTACGCGTGTAACAGCAACACGACTCACGCACGGCTGGTTAACCAGGTGAACCCCTATATCAAGAACATGGGGATCATGTACTGCCCGTCCGGCAAGCGGATCCAGGGGTGGATGCCCGACTTCGTGGACACGCCGGCGAACCGGCAGGCGGGCAACATCGGGTACTACTGCTTCAGCTACGACCAGTACCCGAGCACGGTCACCCCACCGAAGCCCAGCTACAGCACGTGGGTCTGCTGGGGCTTCATCCTGGCGCGAACGGGGGACACCCCGCGAATCATGACCGAGATGTGGGACACCGACTGCTGGCTGTGGACCGATGGGTGGTGCAAGCTGACGCGGACCAACCACGGGGTCAACCTGCACCAATCGCACGCGGGATCGATCAACATCTGCTACCTCGATGGCCACGTCAAGTTCCAGGGCGGGCCGGCGAAGCTGGTCTTCAAGTGATCCCGGCCCGGCGCACCGCGAGCGGACGGCGCTACTTGTCGATCAGGAACTCGTCGCGCACCGTCCCCCGCGCGTCGTAGGCCCTGTACACCAGACGCCCGCCGGGACGCCCCGTTGCCGGGATGATGTCGAGGGTCGAGTAGGTCGCGGTGTTCGTGAACGCGACCTGTGCATAGGGGCGCTTCACCTGTTTGTACATCTTCGTACCCGAGACGCTGATCAGGTAGATCGTCCCGTCCGCGGGGCCGGCAGTGCGCCGGCCGTCCCGCAGAGGGTACGTCCGCATATAGGCGTGCTCGTGCCCCTGGAATACCACATCCACATGGTACCGATCGAGTACCGGCACCCACGCCTTGCGCAGTGACGCGTGGTCTTGCGTGGGGTCCGATGAGTACGCCGGATGGTGGAACATCGCGAACTTCCAGGTCGATGTGGATGCTGCCAGGCACTGCTCGAGCCACGGGGTCTGCGATTGTGCGCTTAGGTTTGAGTCCAGAACGACGAAGAGGGCGTCGCCGTAGGTGAAGCTGTAGGCCCGCTCGGGCTCAATTCCCCGCGGGCCATTCAGCGGCAGGTCGAAGATCGCGCGGTACATCGCCGGGCCGCCCCTGATGCATTCATGATTGCCGACACAGGGCATGACCGGCCGGCGGCTGTAGACGTCCGCCCCGTACTTGAGGAAGGTCTGCCAGTGGTCGAGGTCGTTGCCCAGATCGACCAGGTCTCCGGCCATGATGAAGAACCGGGCGTCGGGCCGCGTTTGCATGGCAGCCTTCTGCAGGGCTCCCCAACTCGCCAGCCCCTCCTGTGCATCACCCATGTAGACGAAACAGAACCGCTCGGCGGCCGCCGGTCCGGTGCGGAAGATTCGCGGCTCACTCCATCCCTCACGCTGGCCGTCTCCCACCACGTAGAAGTAATCCGTGGACGGCTGTAGCCGCGCCAGCCGCGCTGTGTGCCAGTTCATCGCCTGGCCGATCGTCCGGTGGTTCGCAGAGACGAGCGTCCACGGGATCGAGGCGCCATCGACGCAGTCGGCTCGACGGACGTACGCCGCCGCGCCGGCGGTCACGGACGGGCTGGTGCGCCACTGGATCGAGATGGAGTTCGCGGGATTGCCTGCCCATGTCAGTAGGATCTGCTCGGGCGGAGGCGCCGCCGGACTCCCTACCCAGTGCACCGCCGCCGGATGCCCGGCAGGCAGGCCGGACGGCGTGCCTGCAGGCCACAGACCCAGCACAACGCCCAGCAGAAGCACGGCGAGCAGTAGTCGAAGAGGCGATCGCGTCATCAAGATAGCTGGCCCTGCCCGGGATGGGGCGCCCGGGAACGGATGCGGAGGGTCCCCATCGACGGATGACGTTCTCAATGGGTTCAACGCTCAGGAGTCGTTCCGGTTGCCCATAGCAGCCACTGGATCGCGCGGCAACACACTGGCGTTCGGCTTCTTCGTGCAGTTGGGAAGGGACGATGTGCTGACGACTGAGGCACTCGTGTATGGCGCGAGGCGGCGCCCTGAAACGATGAAGATAGCAGTGGAGCAGGCCAGTCCCCCCTTCTGTGCCGTTCGTTGGTCGTGGCGCACGGGGGCGGAGCTGGAGCTCCGCCCCCACGGACGACCGCCAAATCTTCGGAGCAGGTAAGCAGGGGCGAGATTAGCAGCGGACGGACTCCATCCCCCGCCTCTGACGGGCAGGGGATGGGACAGTCCTGGACGGGTCGGCTAGAGCGTCGCCTTTACACGTTCCTCCTGGGACATGTTAGCGAGGCTCTCGACCTCCGCCACGTCAAGGCCCAGTCCCTCGGCGACACGAGTGCCGTACTCGGTGTGTGCCTTGTAGAACAGCGCCGTCTGGCGTAGCTGCAGTCTGCGCTCGGCCTTGGCCAGGTTGTCCACGATGTTGCCGACCAGATGCTCCCGATCCTCGTCTGTCATCACCTTGCTGTAGAGGGCCCCGGCCTGCACGAAGTCGTCTTGTGGGTAGTCCCGGGCTTGCCGGCCGGCGACGCCCGAGACCTCAATGGGCGGAGCGGCTGCCGACGGGTCGGGTGCCGGGCCGTCAAAGGTGTTCGGCCAGTAGTTCGGCGCGCCACCGCTGTTCGCGTCGGTCCTCATGGCGCCGTCGCGCTGGTAGTTGCTCGCCTTTACGCCCTTGGCGGAGTTGACGGGAATCAGGTGGTAGTTCGGCCCGAGCCGGTGGCGATGGGTGTCCGGGTAGCTGAACAGGCGCCCCTGAAGCATCTTGTCGGGCGAGGGAGCGATCCCGGGAACCAGCGCGCCCGGCGAGAATGCCGCCTGCTCCACGTCGGCGAAGTAATTCTCGGGATTCCGGTCCAGCACGAAACGCCCGACGGGATTCAGCGGGTAGTCGCCGTGCGGCCACACCTTGGTGATGTCGAAGGGATCGAACCGGTAGCTGTCGGCGTCTTCGGGAGGCATGATCTGGACGTGCATGGCCCAGGATGGCGGTTCGCCCCGGGCGATCGCCTCGTAGAGGTCGCGCGTGGCATGGTCGGGGTCGGTCCCCGCCAGCCGGCCGGCCTCTTCGCGGGTGAGGGTCTTGATCCCCTGCTCGGTCTTGAAGTGGATCTTCACCCAGACGTGCTCGCCGTCGGCGTTGTACCACATGAACGCATGCCCGCTATAGCCGTTCATGTGCCGGAAGCTCCACGGCGTGCCGCGGTCGGAGAAGAGCACCGTGACCTGGTGAACCGACTCCGGCGTCAGCGACCAGAAGTCCCAGGCCATATTCGGGTCCTTGACGTTCGTCGCGGGGTGCCTCTTCTGGGTGTGGATGAAGTCCGGGAACTTCAGCGGATCGCGGATGAAGAACACGGGCGTGTTGTTGCCGACGAAATCCCAGTTGCCCTCCTCGGTATAGAACTTGACCGCGAACCCCCGGGGATCGCGCTCGGAGTCAGCCGACCCCTTCTCGCCGCCGACGGTGGAGAACCGGGCAACCAGTTCCGTGCGCTTGCCCACCTCCGACAGGAACTTCGCGCAGGTGTACTGGGTCACATCGTGGGTCACCTCGAAGTAGCCGTACGCACCGGCGCCCTTCGCATGGACGACGCGCTCGGGTATCCGCTCGCGGTCGAAGTGCGCGAGCTTCTCAACCAAGTGGACGTCCTGCAGAAGCGCCGGGCCTCGTTGACCGGCGGTCATCGAGTTCTGGTCGTCATCGATCGGCGCTCCGAAACTGCCTGTCATGCGATCTGGCTTGTCCGGCATGATACACCTCCGTGGGGATGGGTTAGCGCGTGACTGCTCTGTGCCAGTCGAGTTGTGGAAGCGCTACTTCATCGGGGAAGCGGACACATCACTCAGACATCGCGTCGTTGCCGCCACTGTGCTCGTTGGCTTCGTCAAACCCCTCCTTTGCGCTCGACCCTCGCCTCCTGTAACACCACGAAACAGCCCGCCAACTCCCGCCGCCAGATGCCCGGGAAACTGGGCCTTGGCCCCGAGGAATGGAACGGCGGGCAAGCGAACTGACCGGTAGGAGGGCGCTTCGCCCTCAAGTCGGGGGAAGCCTCCCATATCCACCTCGGAGCGTAACCGCATGATGGACAGCACCGTCGTCCCCGCCGCCTTCTGTCACTTGCTCATCGCGAGCGTCCTTGCACTCACCTCTGCAGCCCCGGCCGTTCACCCGCAGGGCGATAGGGGGGTCATCGTGCGCCCGGAGGAGTGTCGCATCCGCAGCCGCGGCAACATCCAGGAGAGTGGCGCCTTCAGCTTCTGGGACAACGGCCTGCTGGGGGACTGGTTCATGGCCGGCGGTGGGGGAGAGGTCACGCTGTCAGTCGTGGCCTCGGGGAAGACGATTGGGCAGGAAGCCCCGACGGCAGCCGTTGAACTGATCGGCCTCGACGGCGCGCCCCGCGAGGTGGGCCGCTTGCCGATCACGTCAAGCTCGCCGGCGCCTCACGAGCTCGTGCTGCCCCCACCGGGCGAGTTCTTCGGGCTGCAGCTCCGACACACGAACCGCCGCGCCGGCGAGGGGAACCAGAACCTCCGCCACCTGGTCGTGCAGGAGATCCGAGTAACGGGCGCGCGGCGCTCACCGGCGGCGCTCGCGGAGTACGCGTTTTTCGGTGCGGAGCCACGCGACCGATCCCTCCCACAGGCCGAAGCCACCCTTACCGCGGAGACCGCGAATCTCAAGCTGCTCGTGGACACGACGCTCGGCCTCTGGTCGCTGGAGCACAAGCCGAGCGGGGGTGCGCTGCAAGGCGTCCGGCCCGCAATCCACATCCGGGGCCTCCCGGTCCATCTCAGTGACTACGAAGTGGCCGAGGAGGTGCGCGAACGGGTCGACCGTCCGCTCGGCCGGTTCACCGAGGTCAAGCTCACCTACCGGACGGACGGAGAGTTGTCGATCGAGTACACGCTCCTGCTCAGCAGCGACGGGGACGAGCTGATCGCCCGGCTGAGCTTCACCAACGAGACCGGTCGCGAGATCATCGT
>CBFDAZ010000109.1:0-10704 GCA_965602825.1 uncultured bacterium | reverse complement strand
GGTCCCTGACCAGGCTGCAGGCGGAGGGCGTGGTTGGGTGCATCGTCGGCCGAGCACTGTATGTAGGGGCGTTCTCGCTCTCGGAGGCCATCGGCGCAGGAGCGGGGCCCGTCGGCCCCGAATAGGGCGCTCTGCGGTTGCATGCAGGTGGCCGAGGCCAGGACCCGTCTCGCTTGAATGGGTGAATGCGGGACAGCGGCGTTTCCCAGAGGATCGTTGTATGCTCACGAAGCGGATCATCCCTTGTCTCGATGTGACCGACGGCCGCGTGGTCAAGGGCGTCAAGTACGTAGAGCACGTTGACGCCGGAGACCCGGTCGAGCAGGCGGCGTGGTATGACGAGCAGATGGCCGACGAGCTCGTGTTCCTCGACATCACCGCCTCCAAGGACCATCGGCCTATCATGCTCGACATCGTGCGGCGCACTGCCGAGCGGATCTTCATCCCCTTCACCGTAGGCGGCGGGATTCGGTCCATTGACGACATCCGGGCGATTACGAAGGCCGGAGCCGACAAGGTCAGCATCATGACCTCGTCGGTACTCACCCCCAACCTGATCACCGCTGGTGCGGAGAGCTTCGGGAGCCAGTGCATTGTGGTTGCCGTCGACGCCCGGCGCGTGCCGGCCGAGGGGCGTGACGACACCGACCTTGGCCGGGCACCCGACCACGAGATCGCCTGGCGCGTCTGGACCCACGGTGGGAGTCAGCCAACTGAGATTGATGCCCTCGAATGGGTAACCGAGGCGGAGGAGCGTGGGGCGGGTGAGCTCCTCGTCACCAGCATGGATGCGGACGGTACCAAGGCCGGCTACGACGTGGAACTGCTGCGCCGTATTGGGGAGCGGGTCAATATCCCCGTCGTCGCGTCTGGTGGCGCGGGCTCTGTCGAGCACATGGCGCAGGCCCTCACCTATGGCAGGGCTGATGCGGTGCTCGCGGCGAGCATCTTCCACTTCCGTGAGACCTCGATCCGCGCGGTCAAACAGGGACTGAATGAGCGGGGGATCCCAGTCCGTATCTGAGGGCCAGCCGGTGGAGGCACTGAATGTCGTACCTTGACGAGGTGAAGTTCGATGACAGCGGACTGGTGACGGCCATCGCGGTGGACGTAGAGGACGGCCGGGTGCTGATGGTCGCATACATGGACCGCGAGGCGCTGCGTCGCACGGTCGAGACCGGCAAGGCGACCTACTGGTCGAGGTCCCGCCAAGAATACTGGGTGAAGGGATCGACATCCGGCCACGTGCAGCGCGTGCAATCGATTCGCCGCGACTGCGACGGCGATGCCGTTCTGCTGGAGGTGCAGCAGACGGGAGCCGCGTGTCACGAGGGGTACCGTTCCTGCTTTAGTCGGAAACTGGAGGGCGACGAGTGGAGGGTCACCGACGAGCGCCTCAGTGACCCGTACTGAGCCCGTCGGGACCGGCCCTCGGCGTCGCCACACGTCCGGAAGTCGGTGACCTTGTCCAATGGGCCGACACCTGGCTGTTACAGCCCTCTTCCTGGCTTGGCTTCCGGGAGCCGCACCCCTGCTCGCACAACCCTCTCTGATCCAGGGGCAGACCCTCAGACAGCATCTCGCTACCGGCAGTCGTCTGATGAAGTCCGGTGACTACCAGGGCGCCATCAGCGAGCTCCGGCGCGCAATCGCCATCGACCCCCGCAACTCGGAAGCGCACGAGTACCTTGGTTGGTGCTACCTACGCACCTCGCAACTGCAGTACGCAGTCAGATCGTTCACTTCAGCGCTGTCGGTGACACCCGATCTTCTGAGCGCAAGGCGCGGGCTTGGCCTCGCCTATCACCGCCTGGGCCAACACACCGAATGCGTGGAGGCGCTGCGCCCTGCCATCCGGCAACTTGCCGGCGACACCCAGACCCGGCTCGCCTTCGGTCGGTCCCTGCTGGCCCAGGGAGATGCGAAGCAGGCACTCCCCCATCTGCGGGCCGCCGAGCCAGCGGCCCAGGGCGATCCATCGGTTCTGCTCTCAATCGCCGAGGCGCACCGACAGCTCAAGCAGACCGATGAGGCGGAGCTGTACTACCGGCGAGTGCTCCAGCTCGAGCCCAAGCATTCGACGGCTCTGAGGGGGCTACTGTCGCTCTACCAGAAGGCGGGCCGCCATCTGGACGCCAGGCAGCTACTCCGCCAGATGCTCGCCGACAAGCCGAACGATACGCTGCTCCTGGCCGAGCTGGCGAGAGCCGACCAAGCCCTCGGGTTGCACCAGGAGGCTCTGGCGATCTACGAGCGACTCTCGCAGCTCGTCCAGGGCCCCGACGCGCTGGAGCTTCACATCACGCTGGCCGGGGCCTACATGAGCTCCCAGCAGCCCGCCCTGGCAAGGCCGCATTACCAGGCAGCCGTGGCGCTGCGACCTCAGGATGTCACGCTCCGGACGGCTCTGGGTGACTGCCTGCGGGTGCTCGGCGAGATCGAGCAGGCGGCTGAGCAGTACCGGCAAGCACTCGCCCTTGACCCACAGCAACCAGCCATACACTTCCGCCGGGCCGAGGCCCTGGCCAAGTTAGGGCAGATCGAGCCTGCCCTTCAGGTCTACCAGACCGGCCTGCTCATGGACCCGACCAATGAGGTAGCGTTGGCCGCCGTCGCGCAACTGGCGCGCGAATCGGATCGACCCGACGTCGCGCGGGACGCACTCATCACTCTGGCCGCTCTCAAGCCGAACCTGCTGTCGGTCCGGCTGGCCCTCAGCGAGATCTACCGCGAACTGGGCGACGTGCGATCTGCTGATCTTCAGGCCTGGGAAGTCTTGCGCAACGATGCGGGCAACGCCGACGCTCACGACTATCTATCGCGGTCGGCTGAGCGGCTGGGGCACTTCGACGCGGCCATTGACCATCTAAGGGCCATTGCGGAGGCCGGTGGCGACCAAGGCCGCTACCGCGCTACTCTGGCCCGTCTGCTGGCCGCCAAGGGGCAGTTCGACGAGGCCATTGCCGAGTACGAGGCTCTTCTGAGCCAGGATCCGGACAGCGTGCTGCTGCGGTCCGACGTGGCAGCCCTGTATCTCAAGACGGGGCAAGTGGACCGAGCGCGCAAGCTGCTTGGCGAGGTACTGAGCGATAGGCCGGATAGCGTCTGGGCCGCGGACCGTCTTGCCCGCTGCGAAGAGCTTGCGGGGCGCCTGGACACGGCGATCTCTCTGCGGCACCGCGTGGCCCGTGCGGCGCCCAACGACAAGGACTACCTGGAAGCCCTTGTCCGCCTTCACGAGCACAACAACACCCCTCGCCAAGCTGCCGACTTTCTCGTCACCTTGCTGGCAGTGCCCGACCCGCCGCTGCAGGCGGTCCGGGCCCTGGTGACAGCTTACCGACGCCACGAAGGGGACGAAGCAGCCCTGGAGCAGATCCGCGGCCTCGCCGACATCTTCCGGCATCGCCCGGTCTTTCAGCGAACGGCAGCGGAGTCCTGCGCTCTGGCGGGCTTGCGCGACGAAGCGATCCGGCGCTTCTCTTGGTACCTGACCGCTCGGCCCGAAGACTACGAGGTGCTGACGGTCTTCATCGCCCTCTGCCGCGACCAGGGCCAGCTTCCCACCGCGCAAGACCACCTGACGACGTATGTGGCGCAGAACCCCGAAGACGCGCGTTCGCTGCTTCGGCTCGCAACGCTGGCCCTGGAGAACGGCAACGCAACAGACGCCTTCGCGGCCGTCTCGCGCGCGCTGGAAGTGGACCAGTCGGACCCGGCCGCCTACCGCCTGCTAGCGGAGACCTTAGCTGCGCTGTACGGCCCGAGCAAGGCCGTGAGTGTCCTGCAGGAGAAGGCCGAGCCGACCCACGATCCCGCACCACAGGTGGGCCTGGCCTATGCGTACGTGCTGAACGGCGAACCGTCCGAGGCGCTGGCGGTGATCGGTGCGGCAGTGGAGACGCGTCGATCCGCAGCCGAGGCGGCGTACGTCAGAGGTCTGACCAAGCACGCTCTGGGGTTGCACGACGAGGCCGTCGTCGAGCTCGCCAGGGCCTCGGCAGCGCCCAACGCACCCCCGGACTACCGCGCGACGCTGGCGGGCACACTGGCAATAGCCGGGCGTCCCGAAGACGCCCTTTGGGAGTACGCCCGTCTGCTCACCGATCCGGCTTCGGAGCCGCAGGGCATACACGGTATCCGCCAGTTGCTTGCCGCAAGGGCGGTATCGCCGCCGATCACCTGCGAGGCCCTGCGCCGGGCCGGGATCAGCTACGGCCCGAGCCGGGCGCTCGTCGAACTCCTGGCGGACCCGCTGGCGAGCGATTCGCCGGCACACACCATCACAGCACTCCGCGACATCACGGATGTCTGGCGGGACAGCGAGGCGGCGTGGTCCGCGTTGGCAAGGGCCCACCAGGCAGGCGGGCAACCCGAGCAGGAGGCACGGGCGCTGGCGCGCCTGGTGGACCTGCGTCCAGCCAATGTCTCCTATCAGCTCAGACTGGCCAGAGCCTACGAGCGTGCCGGCCAGCCCTCACGCGCCACCGACACCTACTTCCTGGCCCTGGCCTTCGACCCGGAGAACTCGGAGGCACGGCAGGCCGTCGAACGCCTGATGTCCGAGGAGGTGCAGGCGCCGACTCCCCCACCCCAAGCTCCCCCTCGCCCATCACCTCGACCAGAGCCACCCTCAGCTACCGCAACCGCTTCAGCGCGCTCACAGTGAGAGGCGCCCGCTCCTGGGGCGGCTGATCTCTCCCTCAAACAACGAAGACCCCGGTCCCAAATGGGGTGCTGCCGTACGGCGGGGCTGTGGCGTACGAGGGTCCCATGTCGGCGGGACCCGATGCCGTTCGTCGTCCCCCGCATGACGGCGTCGGGCCTGGAGACCCTACGAACGACCACGGAACGACAGACCCTCGGAGCGCGTGCGGCGTGGCGGCAACCGGAAACGATGAAGATAGGGCGGCGTATCATGCAGGGCGATCGGCGAAAAGCGGGTACAGGCACGAGTTCCACGCGCAAGTTGACCTGTGGAGAAGGGCAGTCCGGCGAAACGCGGTGCCAGTCCCCGTTTTTCGCACACACCGCCACGAGAGATGAAGGGCGGACCGCAGATCTTCGGAGCAGCCGTTCATGCCGCCTTCGGCGGCAACCGGAAACGATGGAGATATGACGGAGTCGGGTTGGGAAACCCGACCCACCGACGACCGCAACGGCGCGGCTCAGGAGACCCGCGGCCACAGGGGAATCCCGAATCTCCGGGACAGTTACCGAGTCAGAGTGACGCGGAGGCTGGAACCCTCTGCCACCGTGACCGGCTCCCCGAACGTGACCGTCACCCCGCCGCGCCGGCGGCGTACGTGTGCCTCGACTGTCTGGCGCCCGACCTTGGCAGCGACCGCTCCCGATGGGACGGATGCGCCCCCGATGTCGAGCCGGCGGAAGGTCAGTGAACCGTATCGCACGCTTATGCGGGCCTCAAGGCCGCGCTTGGCGGCCTTCTGTGAATAGACTCCCCACCCTGACCCCACCGAGAAGAAGCCGGCGAAGTCGTCTGCGAAGACACGCGGGGCAAACCCGATGCGCTGCTCGGGCGCCGAGTACTGGAAGCCCGACAACGCCAGAAGCACGGCGTAGCTGGCCAGCGACCGGGCGTAGTGATGGCCGCACTCAAACTCCCCCCACGGGTTGCGCTGCTCGCCCGTATGCCGGTCCCGCACACCTTGCACGATGGCCAAGCCCTCCTCCACCATGCCCTCGTAGATCAGGTGGCTGGCGACCTGGTACTCGATCCCACACCACACCTCGTCTGAGAAGTAGAAGGCATGACCCGGGCGCTCGCCCTTGGGCCAGGTGCCGATCAGCAGCCCCGCCTCGTCGTTGAGGGCGTAGACGCGCAGCAGGCACGGGTGATCCGAGAGATCCGCCCGCCAGTTGTAGCGGAAGATCGACTGCAGCGTCTTGCGGACGTGTCGGCGCTCGTACAGGTAGCCCAACCCGAGCATTTCAGCATACCACTGACCGATCAACTGGTCTGAGATGCAGCCCTTGCCGTACTGCCACTTCGGCCACGGGTATCTGTCATCCCGACCGTGTCGTTCAGCCATCTCGCGGAGACGTTTGGGCCAGGCCAGGTGCGCGTCGGGCTCCACCTGCTGCTCGTAATACTCCCCGTTGAACAGGTGTTTGTCCGTCCACGCAGCACCGCGCTCGAACACTTCGCGGTACTCATCTGCCGCTGCCTGATCCCCAACCGCCCGGGCCATCTCCTCCCCGGCTCGCAACGCGCCCAGGTACAGGCTACCCATCATGGTGTTCGGGCCGTAGAACTCGATGTCGTAAGTGTTGTGCTGCATGCCCTCCATGACGCCGTCCCGGTCGGCGTCCCAGTACCGCCAGGCGAACTCCAGCGCTTTCTTCGCCCTGGGCCAGATCGTCCTCAGCCAGTCGTCGTCACCGGAGATCAGCCACTCGCGGTAGGCCTGCATGACAGTCCCCATTTGCCCGTCTGCCGCCGGGTGGAAGTGGGGCTCGGCCTTCGTCCCCAAAGGCAGCGGCATCCTGAAGGTGACGAAGCCGTCGTCCTGCATGCTATTGTCCCAGTCAGCCTCGCGCTGGGAGCGCTGCAGGCCCGGGAAGAGATACGGCAGGGCCTGGGCGTAGTTCCAGACATGGGTGCAGGAGCCCTCACAGCAGCCCACCGTGTTGGAGCATCCCTCGAAAGCGTAGAAGGTCCCATCCTCCAGTCGCAGACACGTGGGCGTCTTGAGGATCGAGAGCTGGGAGCTGACCGCGTCCAGCACGTGCGTCGGCAGCGAGGAGACAAACAGCGTGTCCCGAAATAGTCTCGTCTCGGCGTCCAGCCGGTCGAGATGCTTGGTGGTGTACGCGGCGACGTCCCACGAGTCTTTCCAGAGGGAGGCATAGTAGTTGCGCCAAGTGGGAGCCGGCGCGTCTTCGGGCTTGCGCCAGTGCTCGAATACGGGGAAGTACCATGTGACGAAGAACGGTATGCTGACGGTTTCGCCCGGCTTCACCCGGCACTCTACCGCCAGCGTACCCGTGTCCGTGTGCCCTTTGCCGCGTGGCGGGAACTTGTCGGACCAGGCGACCGCTTCCCAGAACTTCGAGATGCGCTGGTCCTTCCAGCGGGGCCAGACGACCGTGTCCGGCCAGGTCGTGCTGAGCGACATCGAGCCCAGATCGGGGGCGGGCTCGCCGCCCTGCTGGGCCGTCAGATGGAGGCCCGAGATGCCGCGCGAGCGCTTCCCGGCGTTGACGCGCTCAACGTCCTTGCCCTCCCCGATGATGTTGGTGAGGTTGCCGAGAATGGTAGCCTTGACCGTTCGCTTGCCCGGATTCCGCAGGCGGTAGGTGAGAATGGCGACCGGGATGCTGGAGTCGTCCTCGTTCAGCGGGATGAAGGGGTTGAAGGCTTCGAGCTCTACGGTCAGCGGCACATCCGGGTCCTTCAGTTCCACGTTGGCGATGGGGAAGCGGCCTGAGAAAGAGACATGCCGGAAGTGGGGCAGTCCCTGGCCGGCCGTCGTCGGCACGGAGTGGCCGTCCCCCATGTAGCTTCCGCCGACCGGTCCCTGCAGTACCCGCGTGACCGATCGCTTGCCGACCTGCGTATTGAGGGTGAAGAACGCTTGCGGCACAACGTACCCTTTGGCCGGTCGATTGCGGATCTCCCAGTCCCTCAACTGCCCCCATCCGCCCAGCGTGATCATGCCCGTGCCGATCCCGCCGAGCGGGAACGCTACCTCGTCGAGCTGGCGGCCCGTCAGCGGCGGCATCGGGTCCCGTCCGAAGAGCTGCCGTTTGGTGTACGGAATCTGGCGACTTGCCATCGCGTCAGTTCCTCCTGTTTGCCAACAGACGCCCGCACTCAGTGGCAGCGAACCCCTGGCCACCGGACTCCCGAGTTCACCGGGCAGCGTGCCAGTTCCTTGTCGTTAAGCAGATGGGGCGCGACGATTGCGCCCGTGGTTGGCGTGGGGCTACTGGTGTGCCCTTGATGCGGTGGTGATTGCGTTGATGACGGCCGGGCGCCATACGCCGCGTGCCGGCAGTTGGCGTTGACAGGCACACCCTTGTGCCGAGGCCCCGGGGAGCTGCGCGCAAGACGGCGCTCCGCGTGTCCCGGTCCGGCAAGTGCCGGCCACTGTGTGCGTTTGCCCTCGTAGGGGCGCGAGGATCGCGCCCGTCGTTGGCGTCGCCGTACTCGTCTGGCCTCCACCCGGCGGCGATTGCGTTGACCGCGGCGGGCGCCATATCTGGCGCCCCTACGAGGGAGGCCAACGTTTGCTCGAGTCCCGGCGTGCGCAGTGCCCTTGGGGAGAGGAGGCTGAACGCTGCTACTTGGCTTTGCCGGGGCTGTCGGGCCCCGACTGAGCGGCCTTGAGCTTGCGGAACAATTCGCCCGACAGAAGCTGATCGGTGAGTGTTTGCCGGCCGGGGCGGAAGTGCTGGGCAACGGCCTTGGCGTAGGGCGCGTAGCTATCACGGAGAACTGCGTAGAAGCCGCGGTCGCGGATCTGCTTGATGCCCTGAACGTAGTACGACAGCACCTCCTCGTTCACCAGTCTCGCCCCCGCCCCCACCACAGCGCCGGCGAGCGCTCCGGACTTCCCGACCGTGCCTGATACGGCCCGGGCCGCCTGCATCCCGACCAGCGCGGATACATCGAACAGCGAGACGTCTTCCGCCGCAGCGATCTCGCGCATGGGCGCAAGTAGCTTGTCGGCCTGCCGTCTGAAGGCCGCCACGTCCTTGAAGCCGCCCTTGGCCTCCCGTCCCACGCCGTCAGCCATCTCCTTGAGGTCCCTGAGCGCCATGGGCGGAAGATCGATGGCCAGCGCGCCCGTCGCCGAGAGCCGCTCCAGTCGCGACAGCAGGGCGCTGGCGGACTCGATAGTCTCCCCCGCCTCCAGAATGCCCTTGGCCTTCAGCTCATCGACGAGCAGGTCGAGGTACGTGCGCACTCCAAGCGCCGCATCCCCGACCAGCGCGAGGACCCATAGGGGGGAGGCGTTGAGGGTGAGAAGCCCGGCAAGCTCGACGAAGTTGCCGACGATCTTCCGCACGACAAACCCGGTCTCCTCAGCCTCGGTCTTGTAGGCGCCCTTCACCTGTCCGATCTCCTCGACGATGAAGCGCAGCGCACGGTCGAGCATAACGGAGTAGATCGTCGTCCGTTTGAGCAGGTCAGGCAACGCCAACTCGGCCGTCTCTTTGACCACGCCCCCCAGACCCGCCGCCAGCGAGCGCACGAAGCGTTCAGGCAGGCTCGCCCCGTAGCTCGCCGTTCGCAATACACGCGCGATCAGCCCGGGCTTCGTGTCTGCCTCGTCGTCTCCCGCCGTCGCAGGCGTATCCCGCTTCTCCATCAGCAGTTCGCCGGAACCCGATGGCTGCCGTGGCAGCCCGGCACCGCACCGGTGACACACCGTCACGAGCTCACTGGCGGAGACGACGTTCTTGCATTCGGGGCATTCCAGGACCCGGGGCCTTCCGGGCCCATCGCCAGCGGGTTCGGCGGCATGCGGCCGGTCCATCGCTCTTTGACTCCTTCACCAGGGCTCGGCTGAGGTGCTTCGCCATTGGGGCTGCAAGACCCTTGCCACTCGACTCCCTGCCGGCCACACCGTTTGGGGTAGGCGATCCCTTGTCGCCAGGGGGCCCGACTCCCGCAGAAAAAGTAGCCCCCCCGAGGAGGAGTTCGACGTGGGGTGAGGAATAGAGGATTAGTGTGCTTGTGTCCAGGTCACATGGGTGGTGGCATGGTCGAGTGTCGATTGCGCCAGGGACCTGGGCCAGCGACTATAAGGAGGCGCGCCGAATGAGGACCAGAGGCTTTACACTGATCGAGTTGCTGGTTGTGATCGCGATCATTGCCATCCTGGCAGCGATCCTGTTCCCCGTCTTCGCCAAGGCTCGTGAGAAGGCCCGCCAGACAAGCTGCCTGAGCAACGTGAAGCAGATAGGTCTCGCGATGAACATGTATGCCCAGGACGCCGACGAGCTGCTGACGGGCCGGGTTATGGTCGGCCGCAGGCTGCAGCCTTACGTAAAGAACGAGCAGATATTCGGTTGCCCGAGCTGGGGCGGCCCGGTCACCCTCACGGCGAAGGGCTATTGCCAGAACACGTATAACCAGTACCCCATGCTGTGGGGCCTCAAGGGCGGGTATGGCGTGTCCTGCCACGCAACCGGCAGTACGACCGGCAGGCCGCTGGCCTCACTCAAGTACCCGGCGACGACCGTTTGGTTGCTGGAGTATCCCACCAATACGAACCCAGCGAGTGCCAGCGGATGCACTCAGCACTCCAATCCTGATTCGGGTTGCGCCGACGGACCACGCCTCGACCCCAGGCACAATGACGGTGCAAATGCCGCGTTCCTCGATGGACACGCCAAGTGGGGGAAGGTGACCGACAACCGCGCGTGGCTGGTCCAGCCGTGGAAGGACTGGCTGCGTCTGGACCGGTAGTGACGGTGTTGACAGGCGCCGCAGAACGTCTCTCTGGGCAGCGCTCTTCGCGCCTGCTGCCTCATCCTATCGGTGACCTGACCTGGGACGGTCGCCCGGCAAGTCTGTATGAATGACCAGGCCCCCTGTCTGGCCAGATGGCCCAGGGGGCCCGTCCGGTTCTGCCCGGCCACGCAGCGAGGTGCGCCAACTCCGCGGGCGGGATCGCGAGGCGAGGTCGCCTGTCCTACGGGTGAAGGCCAACTTGCCGACAGACTGTGCCA
>CBFDAZ010000108.1:0-10704 GCA_965602825.1 uncultured bacterium | reverse complement strand
GTCCGCCGGGACGGCCCGGTTCCACAGCACGAAACGGTATCCCCCCGATAGCGTCCGGCCGTGGTATGTGGAGTATTGGAGGAACTAGAGCGCGCGAGTGGCGCGCGGTGCTTCTGTTCTCGTCCACGGGACGGGGGGCGGGACGAGTATGTCCCATTCGCCAACCATCCGGATCGGCGACCGTGTCGTCGGCAGCGGCTGCCCGGCCTACCTCATTGCGGAGGCCGGAGTGAACCACAACGGCGACCTGCAGATGGCCCGTGACTTGGTGGACGCGGCCGCCGAGGCAGGCGCCGACGCCGTGAAGTTCCAGGCGTTCTCCGCCGCGGCACTCGCTACCGCCTCTGCCAGGAAGTTCCGGTACGCCCGGCGCTCGTCGGCTGCGGACGAGACACTCCGCGCCATGCTCGAGAGGCTCGAGCTGTCAGAGGACGATTTCCAGGTTTTGGCCGAGCACTGCAAGGCCCGTGGGATCTGCCTGCTGGTGACGCCCTTCGACGAGCGAATGGTGGACTTCGTCCGGAGTCTGGGCGTGCCCGCGATGAAAGTCGGCTCGAGCGACAACGATAGCCCACCCGTCCTGCGACGCGTTGCAGCAACGAGGCTGCCGGTGATTCTCTCGACAGGAATGTGCACTCTCAGTGATGTGGGTCGAGCCGTGGAGATGCTGCTCTTGGCGGGCGCGACCCAGATAGCGCTTCTGCAGTGCACGACGTCCTACCCGGCGCCCTTGGATCAGGTCAATCTGCGCGCCATCGGGGCGATGGAGGAGGCGTTTGGGCTGCCGGTCGGATTCTCCGATCACACGATGGGCACTCACGCAGCCACCGCGGCGGTCGCTCTGGGCGCGTGCATTGTGGAGAAGCACTTCACGCTCGACCGAAGCCTGCCCGGTCCGGACCAGCAAGCGTCCCTCGAGCCGGGAGAGCTGGCTTCTCTGGTGAGGGAGATCCGGGAGGTGGAGTCCGCTCTGGGCGATGGGGTCAAGCGCATTCTGGCCGCAGAAAACGCTGTGGCTCCGGAAGCGAGACGCTTCGTCGTGGCGGCCCGCGATCTGGGTGAGGGCCACACGCTGAGAGCGGGGGACATCTGCCTGAAGAGGTCGGGGGGCGGCCTCGCTGCCCCCCTCTATGACCTGGTGCTCGGGATGCGACTGGCGAGGCCGGTGGTGTCGGACCAGGCCGTCGATTGGGCGGACTTCGGAGTCGAGCGATGCGACGGGTAGTGGCCGCGACCGGCGGACGGAACGAATACGGCCTGCTGTGGACGACCGTACAGGCCCTGAACGCGCAGCCAGGGATGCGGTGCGAGCTGCTGGTGGCAGGGAACCACACGGACCCGAAGTTCGGGAGAACGATCCGGGAGATCGAGCAGGATGATGTGCCGGTAGCCGGGGTCGCCGAGATGACCATGCCCGATGACACCAACCTGTCAATGGCGCGCTGTGTCGGCCACGGCGTGGCGGCGGCGGCCGACGTCCTCGCCGCGATCGAGCCCGAACTGGTCCTGGTGCTGGGGGACCGGTTCGAGGGCCTCGCAGTGGCGGTGGCGTCGTACTACCTGCGGACACCGGTCGGCCATGTTCACGGGGGCGACGTGACTCAGGGCGGGGTGATGGACGACTCCGCACGGCATGCCATCACGAAGCTCAGTCACGTGCACTTCGCGGCGACGCAGCAAAGCGCGGACCGGATCAGGCGGCTCGGGGAAGAGCCGTGGCGAGTGCACGTAGTGGGAGCGCCGGGGCTGGACGCCATGGCGCAGGGTGACTACGCGCCGAAGGACGAGGTGTGCGCGGAGCTCGGGTGGGACGGCGATCAGCCGTTGATCCTCGGAACCCAGCACCCGAACCCGGCCGTGCCGGAGAGGGCGGCAGAAGAGGTGACCGAGGTCCTCGAAGCGGTGCGTGCCGTGGAGGTGCCGGCCGTCTTCACCTACCCCAACCAGGACGCCGGTCACCAGGCGATCATTGACCGGCTGCACGAGTACGAGGCGCGACACCCCCAGTTGCGCGTCCGACGGTCCCTGGGGCACAGGCTGTACGCCGGGACTCTCGCCGTAGCCTCGGCGGTGGTGGGCAATTCGTCGAGCGGCCTGATCGAGACGACCCTGTTCGGCGTGCCAACAGTGAACGTCGGGGAGCGTCAGACAGGGCGCCAGCGTGCTGAGAATGTCATCGATGTCCCCTGTGAGCGAGACGCCATCCGGGAAGCCATCAGCAGATGCCTCAACGACAGCGCTTTCCGGGCGCAAGCCAAGGCCTGCTCCAGGCCGTACGGTGATGGACGGGCCGGCGAGAGGATCGCGCACGTCATCCAGGAGCTGCGCACCGGGCCGCGGCTGTTGCGCAAGCAGATCACGTACTGAGGCGGAGACGATGGAGACGAACGACAAGCCGGTGATGGTCGTGGGCGCCGGGGGCCATGCCAGGGTGGTGCTCTACATCCTGGAGGCATCAGGCCACGAGCCGGCAGCAGTGGTCGGCCAACTCCCGGACCCGGGCGACACGTTCGGCAAGGTTCCGGTGATCGCGAGCGATGACGAGGCACTGGCGCAAGCGAAGGAGGCGGGGCTGGCGTTCATCGTGGCAATCGGGGACAACCACAAGCGGCGCTCACTGTACGAGCGGTTCTGCTCGGAGGGGGTCCCGGCGAGTTGTGCGGTCCATCCGACGGCGGTCGTGGCCAGCGGCGCCGAATACGGGGCGGGCACAGTGGTCGGCGCGATGGCGGTCATCGCACCCGATGCCAGAGTCGGAGCCAATGCGGTCATCAACACCGGGGCGATCATCGAGCATGACTGCGTCGTCGGCGACCACGTGCACGTCGCTCCGGGCGTCAGGATGGGGGGCCGGGTGTCCATCGGCGACGAGGCGCTGATAGGGATGGGCGCCGTGCTTCTGCCCGGCGTGCAGGTGGGCGCTGAGGCCGTGGTCGGTGCGGGAGCGGTCGTGTTGTCCGACGTGTCCGCGGGCAGCACGGTGGTCGGTGTCCCGGCGAAACCTCTGGAGAGGAGCGCGGTACCATGTACGGCGTAAACAGAGTACTGGGCATCAGTTTCGCCCGGGCTCATTCGAAGGGCCTTCCGGGCAAGAACCTGCGGCCGTTGCTCGGCAAGCCGCTGATCGTGCACACCATCGAGGCGGCCCTCAGATCGCGCTACCTGGACCGGTGTGTGTTCTCCACCGACAGCCCGCACATCGCCCAGATCGCCGCGGCCAGCGGAGCGTCGGTGCCTTTCTTACGCCCGGCCCACCTGGCCGAGGACGATACTCCGGCTCTGGCCGTCATCAAGCATGCTGTCCGCTGGCTGGCCGACCACGAGGGCGCCCGCTACGACGCGGTGGTGACGCTCCAGCCAACTACCCCCACGCGAACGCCCGATCAGATCGATGAGGCGGTCTCGCTTCTCTTCGACGAGGATGCGGACGTCGTGTTGGGCGTTGTGCGCGCCGAACACTCTCCGTACTGGATGTTCCGGATCGTCCAGGGCGAGCTACAGCCATTGATGGAGCCGGAAGGGGATATCACCAGTCGCCAGGCCCTGCCCCCGGTCTACCGGCCGACGGGCAGCATCTACGTCAACCGTCCCGAGCCGCTTCTCTCACGGCAGACGCCGGACAACGTCCCGCTATGGGAGTTGGGAGCCAAGGTCGTGCCTCTGGCGCTGGAGGATCCCCTGGCGGGCATCGACATCGACACGGAGGCCGATTTCGCGACGCTCGAATCGCTGATGTCAAGCCAACCCAGTGTGCGCACGGCATAGCCAGTGCCACGCCCAGGCGCGGCGGACCCCAGGCAATCTGAGGGGTGACCCATGAGTACAGAGAAGTCCGAAGCCATCCAGGCTCACGAGCTGCACGAGTTCCTGGTCGCTCCTTCGGTACCGGTTGGCGAGTGTCTTTCTGCGCTCGAACGCAATGAGTCCGGGATCCTCCTGGTTGTCCGGGAGGACATGCATCTGCTGGGCACGATCACCGACGGCGATGTGCGTCGGGGCCTGCTGCGTGGCCTGACTTTCGAGGATACGGCGGCCGACGTGATGCACCGCAAGCCCATCAAGATGCCTGAGGGCATGTCGCGCGATCAACTCATCACCCTGATGACGGCCAACGGCATCCGGCACATCCCAATAGTCACCGGAGACGGGAAGGTCGCCGATATCGCGCTGCTGACGGACCTGGTGAAACCGGCAGACCTGGGGATTGCGGCCTTGATCATGGCCGGCGGAGAGGGCCGGCGACTACGTCCACTGACGCACGACACCCCCAAGCCGCTGCTTTCCGTTGGGGACAAGCCGATCATCGAGCACACCATTGAACTGCTGTTCAACAGCGGAATCCGAGACCTCTACATCTCAACCTGCTACCTGGCCGAACGATTGGAAGGCCGGCTCGGCGATGGATCCAGGTGGAGTGTGCGCATTACCTACCTGCGCGAACCCAAACCCATGGGCACCGCGGGAGCGCTACACCTGCTGCCAGCGGCACCCAGCGATCCGTTCCTGATCATCAATGGCGATCTGCTCACGGGGATCGACCTGGGCGCCATGCTCAACCACCATCGCTCGCACGCGGCTGAGGTGACCTTGGCGGTCCGCGAGTACCAGGTCCAGGTGCCCTTCGGCGTGGTGAAGGTGGCACCGAACGACCTTGTCAAGAGGATCGAGGAGAAGCCAATCGAGCGCTACTTCGTCAGCGCCGGCATCTACATGGTCGGCGCCAAGGTGCTCGATGTGCTTCCGGACCAAGAGAATCTGCCGATGACGGATGTGATCTCCGCTGTGCTCGCCGATCGAGGGCGCGTTGCTGCGTTCCCGATGGTCGAGTCGTGGGTCGATGTGGGGCGTCCAGCCGACTTCGAGAGGGCCCAGGATCTGGTCGCCATGCGGAGTCCTCTTGCCCGTGAATGAGACCTTGCCCGGCGCCAGCGGGCTGCGAGTTGCCGGGTTCCTCCTCGCAGCGCTTTGTGCTATAATCGGCACATCCCCACTGGAATCGGTCTGCTGTGTTTTCTTCGAGGTTCTTCAAGAGAGCCGACTTCGTACTGCTGGCAGTCGCCCTGTGCCTGGTGGCCGTTGGCTGCTTGATGATCCATAGCTGCACACGCAATGATGCGGCGGACCATGGGGCGGCGGGTGCGGGCAGACTCAGGACGCAGCTCATGTGGATAGCCCTGGGGCTGCTCGCGCTGCTCGCCACGATGTCCCTGGACTACACACGCCTCAGTGCCTTGTACCTCCCCATCTACGGTCTCAGTCTGCTGCTTTTGGCCGTCGTGCTGGCAATGCCGGCGGTGCGGGGTACGCACCGCTGGCTCATACTGGGACCCGTGCGTGTGCAGCCGGCCGAGTTCGCCCAACTCGCCATGCTCGTCACCGTTGCCAGCCTCGTGGCCGCGGCGGAGGAACGGGTCTACGATTTCGTCTTCGCCACCAAGACCCTTCTGTGGCTCGTGCCCGCTGCCGTGCTGATCCTGCTGGAGCCCGACCTGGGGACGCCGGTGGTCATTCTGGTGACCTGGGGAGCAATGCTCTACGTGGCGGGAGTGCGATGGACCCACCTGGCGGGCTTTGCGTCGGCCGGGGTGCTGCTATTCACTGCGGCGTGGTTCACAGGCATCATCAAGGAGCACCAGAAGGACCGGATCCTGATCTTCCTGGATCCGGAACGCGATCCCCTCGATGAGGGCTGGCAGGCCCGGCAGTCCCTTTACGCCATCGGTAACGGCGGCCTCTTCGGCCAGGGCCTGTTCAACGGCAGCCAGACCCAAGGGCATTTCATAGCGGACCAGGAAACCGACTTCATATTCACGGCCGTTGCCGAGGAGCTTGGGTTCGCCGGCGGCATTCTCATGCTCGCCCTGTACGGAGTTCTGTTGTGGCGGTGCACGGTGATCATGGCGGAAGCCAAGGATACTCTCGGCCGTTTGATCGCTGCTGGCGTCCTGGGGTTCTTTGCCGTGCACCTGCTGGTGAACGTGGGTATGACGATGGGCCTGCTTCCGGTGAAGGGCATGCCTCTGCCTCTGGTGAGCTATGGCGGCAGCAACATGCTGACAACCATGATCGCTCTGGGGCTGGTGGAGAGCGTCTACATGAGACGACACAAGATCGCGTTCTGAGTGGACATCACCATGCGTGCGAAGCGAGAGAAGCCGGCCAAGACGACGCTCGTCGGGTGGCAGGGCTACAGGGTCACGGTGCCCGAGGACTGGACGATCGGGGCGATCGGCGGCGATCACCTCGAGGGCTACCTGCGGCTTGATGACACCGATATGCCGCGCTGCGAGATCAAGTGGTTCGGGGAGCGCGGGCCGGTCAACATCTCCGATGCGATCGACAAGTATCTGACCGACCTCCAGAAGAAGCGGCGACGGCGGTCGCCGGAGGTCAAGGTCAAGCGCGACACGCGTCTACTGGGGCGACGGCGGGGAGGCCGGTCGCAGCTCGAGTGTTTCTCCTGGGAATCGGACAGAAAGGGACGTGGCGCCGGCTGGCAGTGCGCGAAGTGCGGGCGGACGACGATCGTGCAGGTGCTGGGGGCAGTGGACGAGGAGCTCGACGATCTGGCGACGGAGGTCATGCTCTCGATCACCGATCACCCTCAGGACGGCTGGGTGACCTGGTCTACCTACGGCCTGCACTGCGAGATTCCCGAGGACTTCCGCCTGTCCGGGCAGAAACTGATGGCCGGACTGCTGGAGCTGAACTTCGGGATGGAGACCGAGCAGATCTCGGTCATGCGCTGGGGCATGACCGATGTGCTGCTGTCCCGCGAGGGCCTGCCCGAGTGGTCCAAGCGAGAGCTAAGCCCACGACTCAAGCAGTGGGCTACCACATACGAGGAGACCGAGTTCAGGGGGCACCCGGCGGTCGCCGTCGTGGGCGAGCCTTCGCCTCTCCCCTTGCGGGTCCGCACCTTTGTCTCGCACTGCCTCCGGAAGCCGTACGGGAGCAATGCCAGAGCCGTGGTGTGGCACTGCGAGGAGGAGAAGAAGGTGTACTACGTGGAGTGCATCGTGGACGACAGCCGACTGGACGTGGTGGACGAGGTTTGCGAACGCATCCCCTGTCACGAGTGAGTCGGGCAATGGTGCGCCAACTCCTGCCGCTAATCGCTTTCACCCTCTGGGCCGCGCCCTCGGCTAACGCGGCGGGCGAGCCGCCCGAGCAGGCGCTGAGGCTTGTCCGGGAGGCCGCGGAACTAGCGAGCAACGAGCAGTACGACGAGGCTCTGCAGCGTCTCCGCGAAGCTCAGGAGGTCGCGCCCGATTACCCACCGGCGCAGTCCTGGCTGGCCCATGTCTACGAACTCATGGGCGACAAGGAACAGGCGCTGACGCACGTCGCCGCACTCCTGGCCCTGCAGCCCGATGACGAGTACGGCCAGTCGGCTGTGCGGCGTCTGTTCTACCAATCGCCTTTCCCCCGGATCCTGAACGCGGCCATCCTGGGCGTGAGCCCAGTCAAGTTCACGGTCGATAGCTGCAGTCTGGTGGGCGATCGCGTCCCGGGGACGCCGGAACGTCTCACCCTCTGCTACACCACCGGGCCGAAGTACCCCGAAGACGCCGGGGAAGGGGGCGCGGTGCGGGAGCGGGCTCTCCCGATGACGGAGCCGGACGCGCCGAAGGCCCGGTTCAATCGCGTGATCTACGGCTATCAGGAATCTGCCGGCACGGGCGAGCTTCGGCTCCGGAGCATGGCCTACTACCCGTCAGAGCTGCTCAGCGGACGCGACACCGATCTGGCGCTTCTGGCCGAGTCGCTGCTCCACATCATGCTCCGGATCCAGTGCTATGCGGGAGCCTACCTGGGGTTGCCGCCCCAGGGCGACGCCGAGGGGATCAGCCGACTGTGGCTGTGCGAGGGCGGCCCGGGCGGGGCCGAACGTCACGAAGCCGATATCTTCGTGTACCAGGTCTTCGACGAGGCGCGTACACCTATCGAGTGGGTCAGGCAGCTCGCGCATGAGTGCGGGCACCTGTTGATCCCCGGCATCGGCGGGTTCGCCCAGCCCGAAGTGTGGGGCAACGGCGAGCTTGGCGAGCGCCTCTTCGTGCACTTGCTCAGCCACGAGGCGGCCTGGGTGGCTGGCAGCCGGTGGCCTTCGGACGAAGCCTCGGCGCGCCTGGACGGTCTCTGGCCGGAGGGCCACCTCGCGGCTGAGGAGTACCTGGCCTCGGTGGGCCGGGCGCCGCTCAACGTCTGGTGGGGAGAAGGCCCCGAGTCGGACCTCATCGTCGGTCAGGGCGAGCGGTCGATGCAGTACTATGTCGGGTTCGCACTCTACATACTGGCCGCCCATGGGCCGGCCGGCCTGCGCGAAGCGATCAAAGCCTGCCCCGGGTCGACCGTTCCGGACTTCGTCTACAGCTACAAGCAGGCTGTGAGCGCCTGGGCGGCGGAGGGCCCGGTCGCCTTCGGTCCCGGGTGCTACGATGGTCCATCGGCCAGAGTCGCGGAGGCCCCATCCGCCGCGAACCCGACACCGAGCAGCGTTACCCTTGCCGCGGGCGATCAGGTGACCTACCTGGTGTTCCTGCCCACCGGGCACTGGTCGCTGGCGCTGCCCCTGGCCAACAGCAGGGCGGAGTGCAGGCTGCTCCTGTCCTTCGACGGCAGCGCCGAAGCCGAGGCCATCGTCGGCGCGGGAGCCGAGAAGGTCCTGATCGGCCCGCTAGCCGAGGGCTGGCATCGTCTCAGGCTGCGGGCGCCGGACGAACAGGCACCACTGGCCCTGGCCAGCATCGTGTTCGACCGGGGCACCACCACGTGAGCCGAGGGCGCGGGCGAGCAGAGCCCGCCCGACCAGCGGTGCAGAAGACGGATTCAGACACCAGATAAGGAGGACCTACATTGTCCCGTCACAAGCTATTGAGCGCAATGCTCACTGCCGTGGTTGTTGCTGCTCTCATCGCCCTGCAGTCTGGTTGCGGAAGGGTCTCCAAAGGTGTGAGACAGGCGAGGGAGGGGACCCGCATGGCTCGGGAGATGGAGGACGAGGGCCAGGTGACCATCAAGACGGAAGACGGCGAGTCGGTCACGATCAAGCCCGAGGAGGGCGACAACGGTGAGGGCTCGGTCACCGTCGAGAGCGATGAAGGCAAGCTGGAGATGAACGTGAGTGAGGACGAGGGTGAGACCGTCTGGAAGATGACCGATGAGGACGGCGAGACGACCATCAGCTCCGTCACTCAGGATGTCAGCGAGGCGGACGTCGGTGTGAAGTTCTACCCGGGAGCCGAGGTCGAGCACGGAAGCAAGGCCTCGACGACTGCCGACGAGGGGGGCTCGTGGAGCGTCGTCGTGCTCACCACGAAGGACCCCGTCGACAAGGTGGCCGGGTTCTACAAGAAGCATTACGCAGACGGGAGCCAGGTCATCGAGGCAGCCGACACCGTTCACATCATCATGGCTGCCTCGGGGGCGGAGGGCAAGACGGTAACCATCACGCGTGACGACGACGAAAGCGTCACCCGGATTGCCATCACCGCGGGTTCGCGGTGATCGGACTCCGCCACACGGAACGACAAGCCACACCGGTGCCGGGCTGGACATGCTGCCCGGCACGGTTGTTTGGTGATGGGAGCACACCACGCATGCCCGTTAACGAGGCACCAGGACCGGTACCATGAGCGACGCCATTGACCCACGCAACCGTCTGAACGACCTGCCCAATCGGGAGTGGCTGAAGGCCACCAAGAGCTTCTGGCTGTCCCAGACCCCACCCCGGAGCTCCCTCAAGGTGCAGCACCCGGCCACCTTCTCTGAGAGGGATGTCGCGCGTCTGATGCAGCTGTTCACGAAGCAGGGCGGGCGGGTACTGGACCCGTTCGTGGGCAGCGGCTCGACACTGATCGCCTGCGCCCAGCACAGCCGCGTGGGTGTCGGGATCGAGCTCTCACCGCAGTGGGCCGACATCGCGCGGCGCAGGCTAGTGGAGGAAGCGGGGCTGGAGGGCACCAACCAAGTCCTGATCGAGGCTGATGCGAAGGAGGCCCTGTCGGAGTTGGAGAGGGAGTCGTTCGACCTGCTGTTGACGAGCCCGCCGTACTGGAGCATGTTGCGCAAGAAGCCGGGCCCCAAGGTGCAGGCGGAGCGCCTATCGCAGGGATTGCCAACGCACTACAGCGAGGCATCCGAGGATCTGGGCAACATCAAGGACTACCAGGAGTTCCTGGAGGCGCTCGGATCGATCTTCTCGCTAACGTTCCCTGCCCTCAAGCCCGGCGCCTATGTGTGCGTGATTGTGTCCGACTTCCGGCACCGCAAGCGCTTCGTGATGCACCATGCCGACGTCAGCCGCGCGCTGGACGCAGCCGGGCTCGCCTTGAAAGGCATCACCATCCTGGCCCAGGATAACAAGAACCTGTATCCCTTCGGTATCCCTTACCAGTTCATCTCGAACATCCATCACCAGTACATTCTCATCCACCAGAAGCCGGCCGATGTCGGCGCCGACGGAGCGTAGCAGGACTCCCGCGTGAGGCGGACCAGGCGATCGGGGCCGCGCGGGGCGAGGTGTGCGACGTGAACGCGATGACGAGGTGTGGGTCGATGACGACGCTGTTCCCCATCCTCCTGGCCGTGGCAGCCGGCGCTGGTCCAGCCGACACCGTCAGGCTGGACGTCGATCGTGCGGGGCTGCAGATGATCACCGGCGAGCAACTGGAGGTAGCGGGCATTCGACTCGATGCCATT
>CBFDAZ010000107.1:0-10707 GCA_965602825.1 uncultured bacterium | reverse complement strand
ATTGAGCGGCGGCCCACAGATGCGGAACGGTGCTGCCCCAGGCCGTCCGGGAGCGGTAGTGGACGCCCTCGGGGAATCCTGCGTCACTGGTGCTGTGCAAGAGGAAGGCGTAGAGGCCGTCTACAGCTTTCCGCTGCTCACCGCGGATGATGTGGGTGTTGGTCAGGTAGCTCGACATGTACGGGTGGATCGCGTCGATCATCTCGGGACACCAGCGGATCGTGCCCTCGACGAACGTCCTCCGGGCCTTGGCCAGGGTCGCTGAGACCCTCGGGTCGAACGGCCTGAAGAGCCGGGTCGGGTAGATGCCCGTCAGATTGCCCCAATCGGTGCCCTGCAGCTCCAGGCTCGGCGGAAACCCGGCAACGCCCGTGTTCGACACCAGCTCGACGAGCGTCCCGCGGTATTCCTCAGCCAGCTTCCGCCACGTCTCCTCGTCGTCGATCTCGCCGAGCGCTTCGGCCGCCCGGACTGCGGAGAACGCACCATGCAGGTTCCAGAAATCGTACCCGATCACATGGTAATCGTCCCCGCGCAGCGCCTCACCATCCGCCCAGGACTTCGGCAGCACGCCGGCATACGCGGCGTCCGGGTCGTCGGCAGGCCGCTGGCGAGCGCGTGCCAGCCACTCGAGGCTCCGCTGGATGGCTGGGTAGACCTGGCGAAGGTACTCGGTGTCGCGCGTCAGTTCGTAGTGCCTGACAAGCGTCCACAGGGCCTGGCCGTTCCCATCGAGCTCTCCTCCCTGGCTCTCGAACTGGCCCGACGGCTTCTGGTAGTTGAGGAAATCCAGGACGCTCGGCCGAGCTTCATCGAGGTACCCGGCGAGTTCGAGAGCCCACGTCTGGAACGCGCCATCGCGTAGGAAGAAGCCATCGTAGAAGCCCTCGCCCGGATGAATGCGCCCGTCGTCGCGGCCGATGAACGTGTACGCCAAGGAGGCGAAGTAGGTTTCCCTGACCTTGCGCTCGGGAATGAGGACTCGCGTCGAGTCCGCACGCAGGAGTCTTCGCCAGAACACCGCCACCTCATCCTGCGCCGCCTGGGCGCCCTCTCCGGCAAGTGCTGAGAGGGCCGTGGCGTCGCCGTGAAGGGCCCGGTAGGGCAGCCAGAACGCAACCTCTGCCTCAGCGGCAGGCCCCAGCGCCCACGCCACCCCGGCCGACCCGCTCTCCTGCACTTGCAGGTCGCCCCCTTCCGAGGAGACCACCGCCACGATCCTGCCGTCCGCCGCCACCACGCCCGGCCCGCCCCCGGCGCTTAGAGCGAGAGGTCCATCGGCCCCCGCCAGCTCGATCGCGACCCGGCAGGCCTGCTGCCGCGAGGTGGCGTTCGTCACGTGCGCGGAGGCGGCAACAACGAAGTTGTCGTCGTCTGTGAGGCGACGCCGGTAGTCAAAGGGCCGGCCCGGTAACGGCACGGCGAAGGCGGTCAACTGGCAGTCCAGGGCCCCTTCAACACGCAGTTTGCTCCGCAGGATAGGCAGCGAATCGACGAGCGTTCGGCGAATTCCCGAGGGGAGCGGCACCTCTTCATTGCCGAACAGCCAGCGCGCTTCGGTGCCGTCGGCGAGCTGAAGTCGCCAGTCTGGCCTGATACGGCAGCCGTTGGGGTAGTCCTTGAGACCGACGAGGCCCCAGGAGTTGGCGAAGTAGTCGAAGTCGGTCGCGAGGTCCTCGACACCGGCGACTGCGCGCAGGTTCAGGACAACCGTCAGGCCCAACACGATCCACAGGAAACGGCTGCTCATCGAGGCCCCCTTTCTCGGCGGTGACCGGGTGCCCGGATCAGAGACGCCCTCCGGACCCGGGGCGCGTCCGGCCCGTTACCGGTTCGACTGGCGCCCTCTCGGAGCCTGCCTCGCCCGTAGTTGACACCGTACGGGGAAACTGCTAACCTCGACCCGATGTTTGACATAGCGGAGTCCCCGGGAGGGTATACCTCGCCGTGAGGAGGTGTGCCTGTGGCGCGGAAGAGCCAACCGAAGCCGACCGAACGGCAGCAGCAGATACTGGCGGCGGTCGTTGCTGAGTATGTGCGGACCGGCCAACCGGTGGGTTCTCGAACGACCTGCGCCAGGTATGGCATCGAGGCCAGTTCGGCGACCGTCCGCAACGAGATGGTCGCGCTCATGGAGATGGGGCTCATCGAGCAGCCCCACACCTCGGCCGGACGCGTGCCCAGCGACTCGGGCTACCGGTACTTCGTCGAGCACCTCATGGCCGAGGAGCATCTCGATTCCCGCGAGGCTGCCTGGATCAAAGGCGAACTTCGCCGAACCGCAGAGACGGTGCTCGACGTCGCACGGGAAGGAGCTCGTCTCCTTGCGGAGGTCCTGCACTGCCCGGCGGTCGTGATGTCCCCACGCGAGCCGGAACGCCACCTGGAGCACTTTCACGCTTCGCCGGTCAGCTCGACCAACGTTCTCCTGGTCTGTGTGACCGCCGAGGGGCAGGTCGAGAACCGGCTGGTGGAGATGCCCGCGCCGGTCACCTCGCCGCAACTCAAACGGATGAGTGAGATCCTCAACGAGCGCTTCGTCGGCGCCCAGGTGGGGGCGCTCAGCCGAATGGACGTCGACGAGATCCGCCGTGAGATGGGGCCTCTGGCGCTGCCCCCGGCAGTTCTCCGAGCCATCAAGAGCGGGCTGCAGCAAGAGCACGAGCATGACATCTACATCGACGGCGTGGTGTACGTCCTGCAGGACCCGCATTTCACGCGCGCCAGGGAGCTTCAGAGCATAATCGAGACCCTCTACCAACAGCGCGTCCTGCGCGATCTGCTCCGGCCGATGGCTCTCGAGCGTGAGGTCTGCATCCGGATAGGCGCGGAGAACACGGTGTCGGCCGCTCGCGCCTGTGGCGTCGTCGGCATAGGCTATATGGGCGCCGGAGCGCGCGGGGTCGTCGCCGCGCTGGGGCCCCGACGGATGCCGTACTGGCGCGCCATCCCCGCCGTTGCATGCGTAGCCGACGAACTCAGCGGTCATCTGAGCCATCCCGATCCGGAGGAATGACGCGGCGGGAGCCGCTGCCGCAACGCCGCAAGCCCAGTCCTGACGAGCGAAGCCCTGCCCTCGATTGAGGGGAGGGCCGCTTGTCTCAGCCGCCCCCTAACGGGTGACACAGTGATGGACGAGAAACTCCCCCAGCCTTCGAGGCCCGATGCCGGCGACCGCCAATCAGCGGTCCGGTCGAACGCCGCCGCCGTCCAACAGATCGTCTCGGCCGTCGAGGGCACGCTGGGCCCCAAGGGCCTCGACTGCATGCTCGTTGACCGCTTCGGCGACGTGACCATCACCAACGACGGCGCCACCATCCTGAGCAAGATCGACGCGACCCATCCCGCCTCGAGGCTGCTGATCCATTCCGCCGCCGCCCAAGACGAGGAGGTCGGCGACGGGACCACGACGGCCACTGTCGTCGCCGCCACGCTGGTGGAGGAAGGCGCGTCTCACATCCTGCGCGGCGTGCCAGCGATGAAGATCATCGAGGGCATGCGCTCCGGGATCGCCGCTGCGCTTCGCCGGATGGCGGAAGCGGCCATCACAGTCGATGGCATCGCTGACCCCCTCGTCACGTCCGCCGCCGTCATCGCAGCCCGCGGTGACGACGGGCTCGCCCAACTGGCCGCCCAAGCGGCGGAGACCATCCCGGCGGACAAGCTCCTGCGGGAACCCTCCTTCCGGCTCGCCAAGCGCGTACTGGCGAAGGTGGGCGCCGAGAGTCGTGTCTTCCACGGCCTGGTGATCGACAAGGAGCGCATGAACCGCCAGATGCCCCCCGAGCTGTCGGGCGCCCCCGTGCTCGTCGTGGCCGATGCCCTGGAGCCGGAGAAGCTCGACGATGAGGCTCTCGCCACCGAGGTCGGCTTCCGCCGCCACACGGCTCTCCGCGAGGAGTTCGAGACCAGCGTCCGCCAACTGATCGACCTCGGGGTGAAGTGCGTCGTAGTCGAGCGGCGGGTGGATGAGATTGCCGAGGAGCTACTTGCCGAAGCCGGGGTCATGGTGCTCCGACGTGTCTCCCGGCGCGACCTCTCGGAGGTGGCTGGCCACTGCGGGGCCAATCCCCTGATGAGAAGCGGCCTCCGGCGGCCGCCGGAGGAGCTCACCAGGGCCCTCGGATGGGCGGAGCATGTCGCCGAAGATGAGCGTCTTGGCCACGTTCGCATCACCGGCGGGCGCGGGCACCCGACGGCAACGATACTCGTCGGCGCTGCCACGCCCGAGGTCAAAGACGAGCGCCAGCGCATCGCGCAGGACGCCGCGGCAGCCGTCCAGGCCGTCCTGAGAGGGGGAGTGCTGCCGGGTGGCGGCGCGGCCGAGATCGGGGCCATCTCCGCCGTCACCGAGGCCCGTGAAGGGGTCGCAGGTCTCGCGACCTACGGAGTCGACGCTGTCATGTCCGCGTTGAGGCGGCCGCTGGCTCAGATCGTCACCAATGCCGGCTTCAACCCGCTTGAGAAGGTGGAGGACGTGCTCGCGGCACAGGCCGCGACCGGCAACCCCGCCCTGGGTGTCGATTGTGATGGGGGAGCCGTTACGGACATGGTGGAAGCCCGTGTCCTCGATCCGGCGCCCGTCAAGATCGCCGCGCTGAAGACTGCGGCCGAGATTGCCGAAGCCATACTCCGGATCAACGTCGTCATCCGGATGAAGCAAAAGGAGAGCTCCGGGCCCGGACAGTCATCGGAACAAGGCACCGCGCCCGGAGCGTTTTGAAGACTGCCCCGAGGACTTGCCGTTGCGTAGGTCGGGGCGCCAGCTCCGACGCCGTCATATCGCCATCGTCGCCGGGGGCTCCGATCCCGGGCATAACCAACTGCTCGCAAGACAGAGCACACCACGAGGGCAAGCTGGAGGGCCGATACGACATGAGTGCACCTGAGAAGAAGAAGGGACCCCGCCGCGTCGAAGTTACCGGTCCCGAGCAGGACCAGCCCGCTGCGGAGGCCGAGGATCAGCAGCAGGCTGCCGAACCGCCGCCTCCCGAGGACACAGAACAGGCGCCAGTCGCCGAAGAGGCTGCCGAGGAGCCCGCGGCCGAAGAGCAGGAAGAGGCCACCGAAGAGGTCGTCGAGGAGGAGGCAATCGAGCAGCAGCTTGAGGCCGCTACAGCCAGGATCGCTGAGCTGGAGGGCGTGATCCCCGAACTCAAGGAGAAGTGCGCCTACGCCGAAGACCAGCACCTGCGGCTCGCCGCGGAGCTTCAGAACTACAAACAGCGCGTCCGCAAAGAGAAGGAACAGCTCGTCCGCTTCGCCACCGAGAGCCTTGTCTCGGAACTGCTGCCGGTCCTGGACAACTTCGAGCGCGCCATGCAGGTCGACGCGGACTCACCCGCCGGCGAGAACCTGCTGGCCGGCGTGAAGATGATCCTCGATCAGCTTCTCCAGGTCCTGGGATCTCAGGGAGTCGAGCCCATCGAGGCGTTGGGCGAGCCCTTCGATCCGAGCCTCCACGAGGCCGTCGAGCGGGAGGAGACAAAGGCCCTGCCACCCGATGTCGTGGTTGCCGAGCTAGCCCGGGGCTACCGCATGCATGACCGGGTCATCAGGCCGTCGAAGGTGCGTGTGTCGGCGCGGTCGAGCGACGAACCCTCCGGGGATGAGAGCGAAGCCGAGTAGAGCCGTCCGACCCGGCTCTCTGCGACCTCAGCTCCCGGCCCGCCAGACCAGAGCCAGTCCGAGTCCTCCGAACAGCACGTTCTGCAGCCAGCCGGCGACGACCGGGTGCAGTGCGCCGGCGAGGCCAAAGGCCAGCGCCCACGAGCGCACGCCGTTGTACAGGAAGACGATCAGGATGGCCACCAGCACGCCGCCGAAGGGTCCCCATCGGGCGTAGCGGAAGGCCAGCGGCACGCCGATGATGGCGAACACAATGCAGGCCGCGGGCAGCGAGTACTTGAACTGCAGCTCGACGGCCAGGGCCTGGCTGCTTTTGCCCCCCGCCTCCAGAGCCGCCACCCGATCCCGCAGCTCCCGGGCGCTCATCTCGTATGCCGTCCGCTTCTCTGCGTAGTAGTCCTGGAGGGCCGTCCAGAGCCGCACCCGGCGCGTGTCGAACGCCGTGCAGTCGACCGCCCCCGTCTCCGGGTCAATGGCGGCCTCCTGCCCTCCGTAGAGCCACCAAACACTGCCCTCCAGCCGGGCGCTTCCGGCCTGGACGACACCGGTCAGCCGGTCCTCGGCGTCAAAACTCCAGATGACGATGCTCTCCAGAGAATTCGTGTCGGCGTTCATGTGCTCGACGTGGAAGACGCGCCCCTCCTGATCTCGGAAGAGCTGATTCCGCTCCTCGCGCACCACGGGCTGGGTCTGGGTGACGCGGTCGAATACATCGGCAGCGGCATCATTGGCCCGGGGCACGACCCACTCATTCAGTGAGAAGGCCAGCCAGGTCGCGAAGGCGCCCGCCGCGATGAACGGCACGCAGATCCGGAAGAAGCTGAGGCCCCCGGCTCGCATGGCATTGATCTCGCCATCGCGCGTCGCACGGGCGACCGCCAGGGAGACGGCCAGCAACGTCCCGACCGGCATCGACCAGACCAGGGCGCTCGGCGTCCGCAGCCACAGGTACTGCGCGATCAGCAGAGGCGGAGTGCGGGCGTTGAGGATCGTCGAGCCGATCTGCCGAGCGACATCGCCCAGCAGGATCACGGCGAACAGAAAGACCCCGATGAAGAACGGGACAATCAACTCACCAAGCAGTAAACGGTGGAAGATCCTCATCCGACACTCCGAACCTGGGTGTGAGGGCTGCCCGCATCCAGCCCACGCCCCCACCCCTCTCAGAAACTGCTCTCGCCTCACGGTGGGTCGGGCGGAGTCGATGGAGGGGGTGGTGAGGGTGGGGGCGGCGGCTTATCCGGCGGCGGCACGGTCGGTGAGCCGGATGCCGCGAGGCAGTCCGCGCACGTTGTCTTCCGGCCGTCGTAGTACATCCGCCAGAAGTTGGTGGTCCCTCGGCATTCCGCGCAGTAATACGGCACGCCGCCAGGACCCTTGATGCCCTTCGCCGCCCGGCCCCCGATGGCGCTAACCAGCGTCACTAGGCTGACGCCCCCCACGATGGCGATCATGGCCATGCCGTGCGTTACCCAGCCGTAGCTGCCGGCCCCGATGTGCCCGGTCCTGAACAGGGCCTGCGCCGCAAACAGACCCGCGAGACAGACGGTCAGAATGGCGGCCATCGGCAGCAAGCTTCGCCACGCGAGGGTCCGCGGGACCAGGGCCAGTCCACCAGCCCGGATCGACCCAACTCCCAGGGCGGCCAGGACCCCCAGTAAGGGCAGGAACATCGCCGCCATGGTGAGGCGGCCGTCCATCATCCAACTCCTCATCATGCGCGCCCGGTCGTGGATATCCTGCTCCAACTCCGCGTCCAGCTTGAGACCGCGCAGATTGGCGATGGCCAGCATACGTTCGGCCTCAACGTAGTGCCCCTCCCGGAAGAAGCCACCGGCGAGTACCGCATAGGCCCAGCCGCTCTCCGAGCCCAGCTCGAGTCCCTTCCGGCAGCAGGCAATGCAGCTATCGGTCTCTCCCTGAACTAACAGTATGGCGCCCTTGATGACGTGCGCCTCGGCGTGGCTGCTGTCGGCATCGATCGCCTTCTGGCACTCGGCCTTCGCCTCGTCCATTTTGTCCTGCCGGTACAGGGCTGTGGCCAGCCCAACGCGAGCCTCGCCGAACTGCGGGTCGATCTTCAGGGCCGTCTCGCACTCGGCAGCCGCCTCCTCGGGCTTGTTCTGAACGGTGAGGATACTAGCCAGGTAGACCCGTGCCTCCAGGAAGTTCGGCTCAAGCTCGATCACCTTCCGGTGCTCTGCCATCGCCCGCTCGGACTCGCCGTCTGCAATCAGAGCCGCTCCGCTCACCCAACGAACCCACAGGTTGTCCGGCTCCAGCTCTGCAGCACGACTCAGTTCCGCATGCGCCGCTTCAAACTCCCCCTTCTGAACCAGAACCGCAGCAATGCTGGCCCGAACTCGGGCGCAGCTTGGGTCGAGCTCAACCGATCGCTGCAGTTCCGCGATCCCTTCGTCCAGCCTCCCCTGCCGCACCAGCACATGGCCCAAGGCACCGTAGGAGAGAGGGTCCCGTGGGTCGATGTGCGTCGCCGCCCGGAACTCAGCGGCCGCGTCCTCAGGCCTCTCCCGGTCGAGGAGAGCGCTGCCGAGGCGATAGCGCGCCATGGCATGCTCGGGCGCCTCCGCCGCCAGTTGCCGAAGCCGCAACATGGTCGCCCGGGTATCGACGTGGAACTGAGCCTCGGTCACGCGACCGACATCATCCGTAACGACCACCGTCAACTCATCGGGCACAGAGCCCGACAGCCAGGCCTCGAACTCGCGCCGCGGCCATCCGGCCGGCGCGCCCACCACTGGGTAGAGGCGCCGCAAGAGGTGCGCCGGCGTGCCATTGACGCTGATGGCCTTGATCCCAGCTCGGGCCGACACAGCGCCCGCCACGCGGTTATGGAAGCCCCGCGGGACCCGCTCCACACAGTGGCCGAGGTCGTCGCCCTGCGGGTTCGACAGCTCAACATAGGCGCTCCTCTGGCCCTCCTGGGCCTGCGGTGCCCGTGAAGCGAGAAGCCCTGTCAGCGTCGCGGCAACGACAACTCCGGCCACACCTGCCCGATACATCGGAGCACCATCCCCCAAGAACGAACGCGACCCCTGGTCTGCCCGTCGCACCGGGGTCCAGGGACCGCTGTGTTCTCGTCTGCGAAGATGGCCGCAACTGCCGGATCTACGATCCCTCGCGCCCGTCCCCTCCGCCTCTACGACATGTCGATCTCGACGTTATCGGCGATTCCGCCGAAAAGAGTGTAGTCGGTCCGGACGGTCTGCAGGATCGAGCCCGGCAGGTACTTGCTCACCGGCCCGTGAGCGACCAGGCGGGCGATGAAGCGCTGCCAGGACATGTCCGTCCCGGGCCCGCACATGCCGTCCAGCCAGAATGACCGGTGCCGGGCCCCGAGGATGTCGCGCGGGCCGATGGTCGCGGCCTTCGGCGGTACCCAGGACCAGTCGCCCCCGAACGAGTGCAGTGCGTTCTGCATGATCGTCATCGGGTTGAGCTCGACGATCCGCGCGCCAGCCTGCTTGTACTCCTCGAGGGTCTCGAACTCGTCGCCCAAGTGGCTCTCCCAGAAGGCGATGTGGCCGCACCAACCGATCCCGCCGTAGCAGCAGTCCGCGCCGCCCGCGTCCTCGATCATCTGCGAGTACTGATCCACATTCCCGGAGTCCGGGAAATTGATGTTCTCTAGCGGCGGCCGGAGCTCTTCATCGATCTCGTAGAAGAAGTTCTCCATCATCGCCGTCTGGAAGGAGCCCTCCCAGTCCGGCGGCGCGGTGTTGCCGTCCTCGTCCGCATACTCGTCCATGTTGAACGTGACCAAGTGCCGACACGACAGCCGGAACTGGTTGATCAGTCGGGCGACGATAGTGTACTGCGGGACGGGCCCGACCGGCAGGATGAGGACGCAGTTGCGGTTCTCAGCCAGGGCGGTCTGAATGCGCGAGATGATGTCCAGAGCGAACTCCAGATAGAACTCGGCCAAATCATCGATGATACAAATCTTGAAGTCCGGATTCGAGTGGTCGCAGATCTCCTCCCGAGTGATGGCCCTTGCCCTGGCACATGCCTCGGGGTCCTGGAACGCGATGAACTTCGCGAGCGCGTAGTCGAAAGCCAACTGTCGCACCCCCCGCAAGGTTTGTGGCCCGTTCTGCCGCACTTCGTCATTCGAGGTCAGGGCACCTGCTGCCTGATCCGCGACGTTCGTCGTGAGCAAACCGCGCTACGGCTGCGGCGGAGCGGGCGGCTGTGGCGCGGTCTCCGCTTCCGCCGTCTCCTCGGTCTCCTCCGGCTGCGCCAGCCCTCGGTCCGGCATCACCGCCGGGGGCAGATCCAGCGGCTTGAACTCCGGGTCTTCGAGCGGGTTGACGCTCATCCGGTTGCCCCGTCCCTCGGTCAGGGCATCCACCTGGGCGTCATCTAGGATGATGTGAGGCGTCAGGAAGACCACCAGCTCGCTCCGGGTCTCCTCCACCTTCTTGTCCTCGAACAGCGGCCCAATGATGGGGATCTTGCGCAGGATCGGCACGCCCTGGATTGTGACAGACTTGCGCTTGGAGATGATCCCACCGATCACGACGGTCTGCCCATCCCGCACCTCGACGGTTGTATCGGCCGTGCGCTTCGCGACGCGAGGAGCCAGCAGCTTCTCGTCGAAGGCGATCAAGGCGTCAACCGTCTGCGAGACTTCAAGGGTGATCCGCTCGCGCTGATTGACGTGGGGCGTTACCTCCAGTGTATTGGCGACATCCACGAAGCCCGTCGTCTGCTGGATGCTGCCGCCCGTCGTCTCGCGGGTGCTCTCCTGGTACGGGATCTGCTCGCCGATCGAGATGGTGGCGGGCGTGTTGTCGGAGGCGATGATGTTCGGGCTGCTGAGGATCTCCACATCGCCACGGGTATCGAGTGTCCGCAGGAACCCCTGGACGCTGTTGGAGATGAGGCTGTAGCTCAACCCCGCCACTTGGCCCAGGCCCTCGAAGACCGTCCCGAGTTGGCCCGTCGCGCTCGAGTGACCGAGGAGGTTCTTGTCGATCAGGGACCACTCGATCCCCATGCGGTTGGACTTGTCCAGGGTTATGTCGGCAATCAGCACCTGGATGTAGACCTGCGGAA
>CBFDAZ010000106.1:0-10746 GCA_965602825.1 uncultured bacterium | reverse complement strand
TCAAGCGTCCCCGCCTTCGTCGTCGCGACCGGTTCTTCTGGGTCTTGCTGTCTCGTATCTGGAGCAACTGGCGATCCGCATTGACCATCGTTAAGCCCGATACCGTGGTGCGGTGGCATCGCAAGGGCTTCAAGCTCTACTGGCGATGGAATTGCAGGAAGCGAGGCCCAGGTCGCCCGCCAGTCAGTCCTGAGATCCGAGCACTCATCCGCCAGATGGCTCAAGCCAACCCACTGTGGGGAGCGCCTCACATTCACGGGGAGCTGGTCAAGCTCGGGATCGAGATCTCGGAGCGGACTCTGTCAAACCTGATGCCGCCAGCGAAGCGCAAGCCGCCATCCCAGACGTGGATGACGTTTCTGCGCAACCACATGGACAGCATGGCTGCCGTGGGCTTCTTCACGGTGGCCACGGCCACGTTCGGCATCCTATACGTCTGTATCGTGCTCAGCCACGGTCGGCGAAGGGTGCTGCACTTCAACGTCACGGCCCACCCGAGCGCCAAGTGGACGGCCCGCCAGATCGTGCAGGCATTCCCATGGGACACAGCGCCCCGATATCTACTCCGCGATCGGGACTCGATCTACGGCAAGGTCTTCCGGGAGCGTCCACGAGACATGGGCGTGCGGGAGGTGCTGATCTCCCGCGAAAGCCCGTGACAGAACCCATTCGTCGAACGGTTCATCGGCACTCTCAGACGTGAGCTGCTGGATCACGTGGTCGTGCTCAGCGAGGCTCATCTTGAGCGGCTATTGACGGAGTTCATCGAGGAGTGCTACCACGTCGCTCGGCCACACCAAGGCTTGGGCGGAGAGACGCCAATCCCAAGTGAGTATCCGCCGGAGACCGACGGCGCTACCAGACTCGTCGCTGTTCCCGTGCTCGGGGGACTCCACCACCGCTACTTTCGAGCTGCCGCCTAACGATCCACATCAAGGGTCGGAAAGAGCACGACGTCGGCACGGACCTGGCGAGGCAGTGCTGTCGGCCCTGGTCGACCACACCGTCTCTCAGGCGTTATGCCAACCGCCGGTAGGGGAAAGAGCTGCGCGGATGGAGTAAGTCGGAGGGACACCACTCCGGCATGTGTTGCCCGTGTTGAGAACTGGCTGCCCAGCTCGGGCACGCTGCCTTGGTAGGTTGCTTACTCCCCCGCGTCGGAGATGACCAGCACGGCGCCCAGGCCCACCTCGGGGATCGTGCAGCGAGCCATGCCCTCGGAGCGGCGCACCGCTATCTCGACTGCGTCTCCCCCGTCGCAGGTGTATAGGACTCCCTGCAGGTCCCGGCCCAGGAACGAAGGCGCCGGCACGGTCAAGCGCACGTCCTCCTTGGGGCGGATCGCATCTTGGGCATAGTCAACGTCGTAATTCACCAGATGCACGACCACGCGCTTCCGGCCCGGTTGCAGAACCGGGAATGCCGACAGCAGGCCATCGCGATGGTCCGTGAGCAGTGATGTCAGCCCCGTGTCCTCCGCCACCTGCGCGACCTGGGACCTCAGCTCGGGCGTGTACTCGCGGAAGAACTTCGTCCCGACGTCGTGCGTGTCCGTCAGGGCGATATCACCCGCCAGGACGCGCACTGAGCCCCTACCGTAGCTGAACTCAGGTCCCCATGGTGAGCTCGGATCGTCCGCGCTGCCGACCGGTTCTGCAGCGAGACCCAGAAGCTCCGGCTCCTGGCAGACGACAACGCCCCCGGCCCTCACGAAGCGCTGCACGACTCGCCGCTGATTCTCGGTTGGTGCTATGGGGCTTGGCACGATGATCGTGTTGTAGAGTTCAAGCTGCTTCGCATCGAGACGGTCTCTGACGTAACGCCCGTCGCCGGCGAAGACAACATCAAACGGGTAGTTCCCCTCGACGAACCCCTGGGCGAGACCAAGGTAGGAGGGGAACACGGAGGGGATCGTCCGCCCTCGTTCGTTCAGGAGGAACAGGAACGCAACGGCCGAGCCCGAGACGAGGTCCCCCTCGTAGAGGTCGCGGTGCTCCCGGACGAATCGGTTGTGTTCGAAGACGAGGCGCCACATCATCTTCAGGGGGAGTCGGCCGAAGTCCCCATCGTCCCCATGGAACGGGACGTACGACCCGCTTGCGGCGTAGGCCTCGATCGCTTGCGTCGCCATCCACGTCAGGACCGATCGGCCCTGCTCGGCGTCCCTCGTCAGCGCGTCTACGTCCTGGGTGTGGATGAGGGCAGCAGAGCGGCGATGGTGGACGGCATAGGCGAGTTTGTGGAACGCAGCCCACTTCCCTCGAGGCATCTTCGAAAGGGGGGCCCCAGAGCGGCCCTGCGGATCGCTGTTCAGCTCATAGGTGAACACGTCCACGAGATCGGCAAACATCAGGCCTCGGATCCAATGCCCGCCGGGGTTTTGCGTCCCCAAGTCGGCTGCGTTGGTGCAGAACAGGACCCTCTTCCCCTGCTCCTTTGCGTGTTGGTGGAGGGATGCCAGCACGTGCTTGCGACTGGCGAAGTTGGTCTCCTCCTGGCACCTGGCAAACTCCTGGAAGAGCAGAGCGTCGGGCGTCGACTTCACGTGCGCGCTGTCGGCCATCGGCGTCACGCTCTGCATCGCCGTCAGACGTCGGGCCACCTCTTGCCGGTCGAAGCCCTTCAGGCCGAGACGTTCCTGCAGATCCGTGTCCGAGTGCTTCTCTCTCAGGTAGGCCGCGAAGTTGGCCATGCAGTGATCGCAGAAGCCGGCCTTCAAGAACCCGCTGATGAACGAGGCGCCCATTGGCGTGTCCAGCAGTATCCAGTCAGCCCCCGCATCAATCGCCGCCTTGCCTGTGTCGATCTCCCACTGCACCCACTCGGGGTTGATCGAGCACATCAGCGTCATCGTGGCGCCCGCCGAGACGACGTCGCCGGCCGCGTCCCGGCATGCCATGTCGTCCAGATTGGGGATGACTTCCCGCAGAGCCTGAAGGCCCTCGATGGTGTTGATCGCCGCCGGCACGTGGATCCCGGCCTCGTGGACGGCGCTCGCGAACGCCCCCTGGTCGTGGTTGTACTCCTCCTGGATGCTGGGGAGATGCGGCAGAATCGCGTACTTCCCAGGGATCCCGCCCCAGGCGCCATTCACACTGACGTGCAGCTCGCGCGCCCGGGCGGGGCGCGTTGGCAGCATGATGAATGTCTGGACCTCATCGGCCCAGCTCGGCAACGCCAGGCCTGCCTGCTCTCGAAGCACCGCAGGATCCGTAAGCCGGTAGATGCGGTCACCGGAGGCGGCCCCCGTTTCCGCGGCCTGATCATTCGGCGCGAGACTCAGCAGCTCATAGTGGCCTTCGTCCTCATTCCACCGCAGGCGGACCACGTGCTCCTGGTCGAGGGGCTTGCCGATGAGACGAAAGCCAGCCTTGGGAACCCGCACCGAAAGGTCGGGGGTCATCACCACCAGGTCGAAGTCTCGCTCGCCGCTGATCTCCGACTTCGAGCCGCCGTAGAGCGCCACGTTCGTCAAGTCATGCCGCACGATGCCGAGGTCGCGCGTTACTATCTCCAACTCGGCGCGCTCATCGACCACCTCCGGCGCGACCGGCGCGGTCAGCTTGGCCGTCTGTTCGACGAAGTGCTCGAAGCTTGGCGCGTGGTCAAGCTCCAGCAGGTCGCCTGCGCGGTAGGTGATGCTGCCGCGGCCGGCGTCCCCCTCGGGGGGAGCGCCCAGGTGCTTGAGGTAGATGCTGCGGAACTCGATCTTCATGGGGGGACCAACGTGGACTTGCACGCCTAACAGACCCGTCTTCATGCGGTTGGTCTCGTCATGGTCATGCACTTCGCTCATCGGCACGCCGTTGATGAAGTGCTTGGCATCATGCCCGGTCACGACCAGGCGGTAGCGATTCCAGTCGCCCTCACGGACCACGCCTTGCAGCTCTTCCGGGTCGCCGAATTGCGCTACAAGCCGCGGCGCGGCGCCCGGATCGTCGATCCAGGTAGACTGGCCGCGCGCTGCCAGCAACCTGCGCCCGTTTTCTTCGTAGCAGATGCCCGTGAACATCGCGGCACCGTGGATGTCGGCCTGTGGGCCGCGGATGGCGAAGGGCTGGCCTTCCACCTCGGCAAGCCGGTAGCCAATGCCGCTGTTGCCCCCGGCGGACACGCGGTAGTCCGCCACAAGCTCGAAGTCCTCGACAAGGCCGCCGCGCCACACGGCCCACGAGTTCTGCTCCAGCAGATTCTCGGGGGTCACCTCACCCACCAGCGACCCGTTCTCGACCCTCCAATACTCAGGATCCCCATCCCAACCCGCCAACGTCTGCCCGTCGAAGATCTCCACAAACCCCTCCGGGCTGAACTCGGGCAGAGGCCCACGGATGCCTGATGGACCAGGCTGGGAGGGCGCGCCGTCTGCTGGTTCCTTCACGAGTGTCTCCGGATTAATGCCGAGCGCGACGAGCGCGGCGTCCAGGAGCGCCTCTGCATCCTCATGTCGCCCCGCCTGCATCAGCCCATCGAGCGCCTGCAGATCATCAATAACATCCTGACGGACTTCGCCGGCTGCGACGAGCCTGCCTATCTCGGCCACAGCCGCCTCCGCCTTTGCCAGCAGGCGCTTCTCGGTTGGTGGAAGCTCCTGCGGCTCTGCCCGCGAGCTGCCGGCCACGAGAATGCACGCCAGTGCAGCCGACTTGGCGATCGCCGCGAGTGGTGTTGGTCCGTGCCGCTCCGGACGAGCCGCGGGCGATGCCGGCTTCATGTTGGGGCTCCTTGACACGTGTTATCCGGTCACGGGCCGGGCAGCGGCCCGCAGACACCGGCATTGGTCCTGCCGGAGACCGGCACCTCCACCGACCTCTCGCAGTAGCAGGAACACGAGGGATGATTCAGGGGTGCCGCAATGGCGAATCGAAGGAACCTGTCCTTCCCGAGAACCCATGTCACCTGAGATCACGGGCTTTCGCGGCCTTCGAACTGGACGATGAGAGTGCCACCAAGGGCCGATGGCGTTTCACTGGCCCACGACTCCGGATGTGATCTCCCCACGTGAGAGGCCTTGCACGCATCTTCGTTCCCGGGGTTGGCCTCGCCTTCCGCACACGAACCTCGCTTCAGCTCGAGAACCTCGCACTTCCGCATCAACTCACGATCTACCAGCGGTCCGGCGCCACTCCCCGGATCCAGCCAGTGGAGCGCCCGCGGAGATCGTCCAGGACGGGCAGGTCCCAGTTCCCAAGATAGCGGTCGGCCATCTTGGGGCTGAGGACCACGCCGTTCTCGACACCAGCGATGGTCGTGGCGACATTCACCGTTGCCGGCACGTCCGGATTCCAGATCACCGCGCCCTTCAGCCGGCCCTCGGCGAGCGCCACGAGGCCGCTTAGGTCCGCCACCGGCTCCGGCTGCCGGTCGCTCAGCCAACGCCCCTCCTCGGATAGCACTCGCAGCCAGTACTCGGGGCGCTCATCGCCCGGGGAAAGCACGTACAGACGTGGGCCGGCGCGGTTGATCAGGCCCTGCAGGCAGGCGACCGCCACGACCTCGTCATAGGCCTCGGACGTGCGGCTATCGGGCAGCATGTACGTGTAGAGCACCTGGTCCATCCGTGTCTCCTTTGCCGCGCCGGGCACTGCAACCATCGTCCATGCGATGATGGCGCACAGCCCTTGAGTCATGGGTGCCGGTCTCCGGAGGTGTCGGGTTTGGCAGAGCCCATCGCTATGCCATCAGGTACAGGAACTCCTCTTGGGCCGTCTGGCGTCGTGTCTTGTCATGGACGAGGCGGATGAGTGTGTGGAAGCCGTAGAGCGTCTTGATGCGGTGCGTTAGCCGAGCGCTATCTCGCTTCAGCGATCCCGTCGTCCAGAACGCAGCGGTCCGCGGATCGTGACGCGCGCGTACCATAGGTCCCAGTTCGTGCTCGAGGTCCGGCAACACCCGCCAAAGCCGGACATGCCGCCGGTGCGCGGCAAAGCCCCTTTGCGCCAGACCGCCGTACCCGAGTCCCGACAGCTCGGTAAGTGCGGCGGCGTGGTTGATGATGTGCCACAGGCCTCCGCACCCCTGACGGTGTTCTGATGCCGTGCCGATGAGCTCGTCAACAACCACCTCAGCCATGGTCTGCTCGTCGGTGTACGGTGGGAAGTCATCGTCCGCCCCCAGGGACACCTGGTCGCCATCGAGCCAGCCGCGTTCCTTCCCGAAGTACTGGCGGCCCGGGGGCGTGCCATTGAAGCCCTCCACCAGCATGCGTATTCCGTCGATGAGGTACGGCGACGCGAGTTCTGGATGCTCGTGAAGCGCTCTCAGGGCGATGGACGCGAAGATGACGTTGTGCCCCGACTGGTGCAGTTCGTCGATGTTGCCCGAAAGGGCGTCGGCCATCGTGTGGATGTCATCTGGCCGAGGAGACTCGTCAGGCAGGGGCTCGAACATCTCGGGCACCGCCATGCCCACTTCCTCGGGGTCGAACCACTGCTCTTCACCTGCGATGACCCGGTCCAGCTCACCCTCGATCGCCGAGTAGACTCGACGGTCGAGATCCCGATGGGTCTCCGCGAAGCAGTGTCCAGCGACCAGCGCGGCCCCGAGGTGGCCCGCCATGCCGTTGGCCCTGTGGGCGCGAGCCATCGCCCACAGCCCTCTCTGCAGGTAAGCTGAGTCGATCATGGAGTCTCTCCGGCTGACTGCGGGATTGAGAACGCGCGAGGTCGAGCAACCCCTTCGACGTGCGTCGGCTTCCGTCCAATGGGCCGCAAGAGACACGCGTGGCCAAACGAGCCTGCTCGATCGGAGATGCCTCAGGGCCGGGACCAGGTCGATCCATACGTTTGGGCATCAGCATCGGGTGCTTTTCGAGTGCCACAGGCGAGTCCCGGCATCCGACGACCGCCGTGACTGGTCACTCGCCGGGGTCCACGATCGCCCCCATGAACAGCAGCGTTCCAGTCAGCTCATCCCGGATCGCGCAGAAGAACGGACGGTCGACGACCATCTGGAAGGGCTCCTCCTGCGGCGGCGCGGCCAGCGCCTCCATTTCGACTGCGGTGACGGCCGCCGCCTCCGTGCCTCGCTCGTTGACCTCGACGAAGGTCTTGTGGATGACCTTCGAGATCCAGATCTGCGGGAAGGCAGTGCTCATCTTGCTGAAGTCCGCGGCATTCTCGTCGAAGGCCACGCCCATCCCGAGGGCGGTGAGAGCCCCGTTGAGCTGCGCCTCATACTCGAGCGTGAAGCGCGGGAGCTGAATGGTCCCCTCCTTGAACGAGAGCCCATCGACTAGCCCCTCCCACACATCGGCGTCAAGGGCGGTGCACCAGTCGGCGAGGCTACTCCCTTCGGCGGGAAGCACGAGGACCATGCTGATCCGGTCGCCCTTGTACGGCAGGCTGATCGCCTGAATGCCGTCCGCCTCGAGGTAGCGGTAGTCGCCGTGCTGCCACATCATCGGGACCGTCTTCTCGCCACCATGCAGGAGCGTGAACGGCCTATCCTCCGTGGCGCTCTCCTCGAAAGGCTCGTCCCAGTCGCCCTTGAAGTAGATAGCATTGATCAGGTACAGGATTGCCAGGTCGCTGATGCGGTCGATGATCCTGGTGATCTTGTCGCGAGTCTGATCCTTCACCCACCCGTTGATCCGGTCCGGGGCCTTGGGATCGGTGAAGTCGAGTTCAGTAAGCTCTGCGCCGTAGTGCTCCCTGTTCGCGGAGAGGAAGCCTGGCAGGAAGTCGATCCCCTCGCGTCCCCAAAGGGAATTGGCGATGCTGAGGATGACCTCCGGCTCGGCCGCCTGCAGCGACTGCATCAGGGCGGCGTTGGCGGCATTCACATCTTCCGGCGACAGGTCACCCAACTCGAGCGCCTTCGCCATGGCTTCGCTGGTCTCGCCGGCGGCGCCATTGTAGGTCATCGCCAGGGCGATGGCGACACTTGACGGCGACACGAACACGTTCTCGTCTGGAGTCTCAGCAATGAGTTGGTGAAAGAGGTTGAGGCCGAATGTGGAGTTAGCGGACACGAGTTCCGCACTCACCTCCGGTGGATCGGGTATCGGCTCTGGTTGCGGCGTCGGTGGGGGCTGCGGAGCATCGGCATTTGCGCGCTGCCTCGTCTGCGGCTTGCAGCCCAGCACGTGAAGCCCGAGTGCTGCGATGAGGACCAAGGCGATGGGGCTCAGGTACGCCCTTGAATGCGCGAACATGCGAACATCCCCCGATCCGGTGCGGTAGTGGGCGACGAGGGCAGCGTCTCTCGCGGCGAGCTATTGGCTGAACGTTCGCGGGGTCGTGGGCCGTCACCTTGCACCAGGTCGGGCGGCCATTCTGGGTGGGGTTAGTGGGGCCCCCAGCCCGTGTCTCCCCAATGGCAGGTCACCCCGGTCGGTACGCCTGGACCACACGTGATAGGTCAGCGCGTCCTCAAGGGCTGTCCGAGCGGAGATCGGCAGGCCCAGTCTCGATCCGCGCAGAATGACGGCTATGAAGGCACCCGATCCCCGCCGTTGCGTGTGGTGATCAGCAATGCGGACAAGAACTACGAAGCAGGCGTTTGCCGGAACCGTGACCGGCGTCAAGGCACGCATCCGGCTCTGCCGCTCCTTTGATCAGATCCACCACGTGTATCAGGGCTACACCCTTGTGCTGGATGGGACGCTCGAAGGAGAGCCGGCTGACGAGCTTCGCATGGGCATCGGTCCGAAGGCGCACGAAAAGCACCAGTTCCGGATCGGCGACCAAGTGACCGGTCTGGCCGTGCCGGTTCCGGATCAGCGTGAGGAGTGGGCGACGCACTACAAGGTCAGCAAGCTGAAGCTGGTTGAGCGCGGCCCGGACGGGCAAGGCCTGGCAGCCAATCCAGAGGGTGGCATCGCTCCGCCGTTGCCTGAGTACCGTGCCCAAGGCCATCGGCGGCTGGACAAGCGGACCTACTCGAAGAGCTGCCAGGCGTGTCCCTTCGGGCTGGTCATGGCGACCGAGATCACCATCGATCAGTGGGACCCGCGCCGGAAGAAGTGGCGCTTCGAGACGCACTGCTATGGCCCTCGGGATTGCCCGAGATACCGAGCCGGAAAGCCGTACCGAGTCCAGGGGAGGAAGCCGGACATGGTGTGGGTGGATGACGATGTGGAGCGGGAGGAAGCGGAGCGGGAGTTCTGGGCTGGGCGGGAGTGCTGACGCTATCTAGCGAAGCTTCGCCTCAAACCGACGAGCACGTCGGGGGTTGAGGCGTATGTTGGCTGATCGAGGAGTAGGTACGTAGGCCAGGTAGCAGGAACGGTGAGCATCATGGCTACGATCCACGCATTGATCCGCGATCACGTAACGCTTTGACGCAGCATCGAGGCTTCAGGATCCCTTCGCCGGCCCTGCTGCAGAAGATGACGAATGGCTTTCGCCAGTCGGTGGAGTCGTTTGCGGAGGCGAAGGGGATTCCGATCGTGCGTTTCGAGCGAGGGGTGCGCAAGGACAGTGTCGCGGCGAAGCACCGCGCGCAGTTCGGGGATCGCGAGGGCGTGGTGTTCATCGGTGTTGCCCAGGAGAGAGCGCAGGCCTTCCGAGCGGTCAAGAAGCCGAAGTCGGGCTTCGTCTCTTTTGAGTATTCGCGGCAGACGGTCTGTGTGAACCACTACTACTTCTATCTCCAGGACGCCGATTTCGGACCGGCCTTCATCAAGATCGGGACGTACGCTCCGTTCCCGATCAAGGTCTGCATCAACGGTCATGAGTGGGCGAAGCGACAATTGCAGCAGCGAGGGATCGCGTTCGAGAGCCTCGATAACGGGTTTTTGTCGTGCGAAGATCCAGCCGCCCTCCAGGCGGTGTGTGATGAACTGGGCGCGCAGCAGATCGAGGCGTTCTTCCGCAAATGGATCGAGCGGCTTCCGTTTCCGCTCACGTCCGAGGACCGAGCCGCGGGCTACCGGCACGACCTTTCCATCTGGCAAGTCGAGACCAGCCTCACGCATGTCTTCATACGGCCGATCAAGGGCCGGGAGTTGTTTGAGGAGGTTATCCGCGAGAACGTCGACCTGGGTCGCCCTGATCGCATGCAACTGGTCTTTGACCGGCGCCTCACCAAGCGCACTCCGGGCCGCTTTCGCACCCGCGTGATCCAGCGCGGCGTACAGCCCAGCCTGCACGTCGAATACAAGCGCTCCCACATCAAGCAGTACTTCAAACAAGACCGTGCGCTGCGCACCGAGACAACCATCAACAACCCCAACGACTTCGGGGTCAGGAAGAGCCTCCGCCACCTCTCCCATCTGCAGACGATCAGCCGGAACATCAACCGGCGTCTTCTGGAGGTCCAACGGGTCAGCCAGAATTGCACGCTCTCCCAGGAAGGCTTCGAGCGGGTGGTGCGTCCCACCGTCACTGACGACGGTCAACGCGCATCCGGCCTGCCCTTCGGCGACCGGCGCGTCATGGGGCTCTTGGCAGCCCTGCTCTTGTTCGCCCACGTGCCCGAAGGCTTCCGCAACCGAGATCTGCGCGACAACGTGACCCAACTCGTCGGCTCCGTCATCGGTCCCTATACCTCGGCCAAGATGACCTATGACCTCCGCCGCCTCCGACTCAAAGGGCTGATCGTCCGCACCGAGGGCACCCATCGCTACTTCCTCACCACTCACGGCGCACGCGTCGCTCTCCTTTTCACCCGGATCAATGCTCGTGTGTTGCGCCCCGCCTGGGCCGCCCTGACCCATCACGACCCCATACCCAGGCCACTCCAAGACGCCTTCGATGCCGTCAACCAACAGATCGACCTCATACTCGATCATGCCAAGCTCACTAC
>CBFDAZ010000105.1:0-10747 GCA_965602825.1 uncultured bacterium | reverse complement strand
CATACCCATTTCTCGTGCACTGGCAGAGCAGTGAGCAGGAGGTGCTCCTGGGAATGGGGATGTCCTGGGACTACCCCGACGGGTCCAGCAGGATCTTCACCGCTTCCTGCCGTCGGAGCAGGTCGAATGCCTCGCGCCACTGGGCCAGCGGCATGACCGACAGCGGGACGCTCATCTTCAGCTTCCCGTCGCGGATCAGCTCGGCGGCTTCGGGGATGTAGTCCTGATTGCCGCCCCACTGGCCGCGGATCGTGAGGCTGTTGTAGGCGACCCGGGCCATGTCCACGTTCCACGGGCCATGCCCCAGGCCCGCCGCAGCGATCCGGCCGCCTTTCGAGATGCACTCCACAGCCGACTCGATGGCAGCCGTCGCACCGGAGGCCTCGACCCAACACTGAGGCGCGAAGTCACGAAGCCGCTCGACGGCTGCCTCGCCATGCACCAACGTCTCGTCCGCGCCCATGGCCCGCGCTGCCGGAAGACGCCGCTCCTCGTCGTTGGGCGCGCCAACCGCGATCACGTGCGAAGCACCATCGATCTTGGCGATGTTGACGGCGAGTAAGCCAATCATGCCCGGGCCGGACACGGCCACCCGCTCCCCCCGCTTGACGCCCAGGTTATCCCGAACCAGGCTCATGGGGGTACACACAGTCTCGAACTGGCTCGCCTCTTGCTGGGTGACGCCTTCGGGTGTCTTCCACATGCACTCGGCGGGGGCGCGCATGTACTCGGCGAAGCCGCCGTCAGAGGCGACGCCCGGGTACGGGCTCCACCCCCTGCGAAACGCGACCGGATCGCCCTCCTGGAACGAGGTGACGTTGCGGCCGACCTCCTCCACGATGCCGGAGAACTCGTGCCCGATCACCACGGGTGGGTCACACGGATGGATGCCGTCCTCAATGTGGAGATCACTGCCGCAGATCCCACAGTACGAGACTCTGAGCAGCAGATCGCCGTCCCCGATCTCGGGGACCGGGACCTCCTGCAGCTCGAGGTTCCCGGGGCCAGGAGCGGCCTTCACCAGCGCCTTCATCACGATCCCCCCGACACGTTTTGGGGGCGTACGGCGAGTTCCGGTGGGCCCGGCGTCCGGTTGGTCAGGGCGCCCAGGGCCAGCCCATGCCTGTCTCGCGCCTTGAAGCGGTGCTCGTAGCTCCCCGGAGGCAGCTTCCTCGATCGTCGGTAGATGGACCCCGCTTGGTAGTCGCCCCTGCCCTCAAACATCGCGAACTCGCGGGAATAGCGGCCATTGCATCGCAGGTGGAGGGCCACGAGATGGGATCGGTTGGCCCTGTTGTCCTGGTAGAGGACCCGGAAGATGAACCGGGTGGAGGTAGCCGTCCCCCGACTGGGCTTCACGCCGTCGCTGATGAGGCTCGGCCCGCAGGCGCCGTGCCGTCTGCCAGCGGACGCCAGCGGCCGCAGGAGGCACCGTCCCTCACAGCGACTGCAGGAACCTCACAGCCTTCGTGATGTCGCCCACGGGGTCTTCGCCCACCTCGCGCTCGATGGCATAGTAACCGTCAAAGCCCTGCTCCTGCAGGAGGGCAACGTACTTCGGGAAGTCGACCCAGCCCTCCCCCAGCGGGACCTCCTGCCGCGTGCCGTCCTCGTGAACGAGGGCGTCCTTGGCGTGAGTGTGGACGATGTACGGGCCGAGAGTCTTGACGCCCTCGTGCGGATCGTAGAGCTTCATGGCCTCTTCCTTGTCATAGGGCTTCCCCTCGCGCTGGAAGAGGTGCGGCGGCCAGAGGATCAGGTTGGCCGGGTCGTAGTTGATGCGGATCGCGTCGGAGCCTACCGTCTCGATGAGACGTTTGAGAACAACGGGCGGCTCGGGCCCGGTCTCAATCGCCAGGCAGGCACCGACCTTCTCGCCATGCTCGGCGATCTGCTCGGCGGCGGTCAGGGCGGCCTTCCACTCGTGCGATTCGGGATCGCTCGAGATAATGCCGATATGTCCCTGCCAGATCCCGCAGCCCAGGTCAGCAGCCATCTCCAGGATCCGGTGCGCCCAGGGGATGTTCTTCTCATGCTCCTCGGCCTTGGTGAGATCGACCTGCCCGCCCCAGGCCGAGACGGCTGAGATCTCCAGGCCGAGGGAATCCAGGTGAGCGACCAGGTCCTTCCGTGCCTGGGCGTCCATGTTCTCGGGAGCAAACGGCCCGCCGCCGATGCTAAGGTGAATGCCGGTGCAACCGAGTTCGGCGACTTTCTTCATGCCCTCGTAGGGCTCCATCCGCAGGTTGCCCAGCATGATCGCGACTTTGAGGTCAGGCATGATGCGCCTCCTGAAGGATTCTCTGGAACCGGGCCGTACTTCACCAGGGGAATGCCAGCACCTCCCCAACCTCAGTCACACCAGGATGAAGAACCGTGAGACAACTTGAGCCGCCAGCAATCTACGTTACCAAGCGTGCCGCTGCTGATCCCCACTGTCGTGCACGCATGGAGCGCATGCTGACGAAGATCAGCGGCCCCCCGGTGCAGGAGATCGATGACACGGAGCTAGGGGAGCTTGTCCGCGCGCAAGGGTGGGACGGTTCACGGCGCCTCTCAGGCCACGAGCGTGAGGGCGATCCGCCCATGGTCTTCAACCGCTTCCGCTGGGACGACATGGACGAGAATGGACGCCCCACGGTGGAGGTCCCCGGCCCCGGTCCGGCGCTCTTCTACGGCTTCGCCCCCTGGTCACTGCGCCACCGGGAACGCGTCTTCCAGAACAACGGGATCGTGTGCCAGACGGCGTGGGAGCTCCACTCCGTCCGCGGCTGCCTGTTCAGTTGCCAGTACTGCTACTTCGAGTACGTGGTCAACATCATGCTCGACATCGAGGAACTCGCCGACCGCGCAATGGAGCTAGTCGGGAGAGAGCCGCAGACGCTCTATAAGTACGATAACCAGAGCGATATCCTCGCCTTCGAGCCGGAGTACGGAGCCAGTGCGATCCTGACCGAACGGTTCGGCCAGCAGGACCACGCCTTCCTGATGCACTACACCAAGAGCGACAACGTGGACTCGCTGATCGGCCTGAAGCACAACGGCATGTCGATCGTCTGCTGGACGCTCTCGAGCCATACCGTAAGCCGCGAGATCGAGCGCGACGCGGCTACCATGGAGCAGCGGATCGAGGCCGCCCGCCGCTGCCAGCGGGACGGGTACCACGTCCGCTTCCGCTTCAGCCCGATCTTCCCGCTGCCTAACTGGCGGGAGGAGTATCGCGAGTGCATCGAACTGCTCTTCTCGAAGGTGAAGCCCGATGTCATCAGCCTGCTCACTCTCAGCCGCCTCCCCAACTATGACATGATCGCGCGGCTGTTCGACAAGCGGCTGCTCGATCCCAAGTACCTGGAGGCGGCCGAGAAGGCGCGGGAGGAGATGAAGGGCAGAATCTACGGCCCGCTGCCCCACTGGGTGCGGGAGGAGATCTATGCCTTTATGATCGCCGAGATCAAGCGCGTCAGCCCCGAGACCCCGGTCGCGATCTGCCTGGAGACACCGGAAATGTGGAAGTCCCTGGAAGAGGAATTGGGGATGTGCCCTGAGGACTACGTATGCTGCTGCGGCCCGAAGTCGACCCCTGGCGACCCGCGGCTGGACACGTCTTCGCCGTATGCCCCGCCACAAGGGGCGGGCAGGGATGGATCCGCCAACCCGTGAATACTACGGCCGGTCTGGCTGGCCCGACAAGGCCGCGAACCGGAATGCTGCTCTGGGGGTGGGTGATGGCGGATATCGACCTCTCACAGAAAGAGGCAGACGCGCTGATCGCCATGGAGAAGCACCGCGTCGACGAGAGGACGTGGAACTACCCGGCCGCAGTGGGTGGGGCGATATCGATCCCGCTCATCTCAGCCGACAGGCAGGAGACATTCGCTCTTGATGTCAGCCGCGGTCGGATCGACTTGAGGAAAGGGACCTACCAGAACCGGGCGCGGCAGGTCATCGTCCTTGTGCGGCTGGATTTCGGCGGGGCCCCGCACCGCAATCCAGATGGCGAGGAGGTGCCGTGCCCGCATCTTCACGTCTACAGGGAGGGTTACGCCGACAAGTACGCCGTGGTCGTTCCGACGGATGCCTTTCGCAATGTTGAGGACCCGTGGCAGGCGCTGCAGGACTTCATGAGGTACTGCAATATCACGAAATCGCCTGCTATCGAAAGGGGGCTGTGGGGGTGATCGAGGACATCCAGAGCCTACTGGATCGCTACGTGGAGTGGCTTCGTGATAGGACGACGTTACGGCAGGTTGAGGATTGGGTGGAGATAACGACACCGTACCTCGACCGCCACAACGACTATCTGCAGATATACGCCAGACGCGAAGGCCAGGGGTTCCTTCTCACTGACGATGGGTACATCATCCAGGACCTTCAGCACTCGGGCTGCAAGCCAGATACCCCGAAGAGGCGAGACCTGCTCAACATAACTCTCGCTGGCTACGGCGCGCGACTGAGGGAAGGGGCACTGGAGGTCTCCGCATCGACAGAGAACTTCGCGCTTCGCAAGCACAACCTCGTGCAGGCAATGCTTGCCGTCAACGATCTCTTCTATCTGGCGGAGCCTACGGTGGCTAGCCTGTTCCACGAGGACGTCATTGCGTGGCTAGACAAAAGCGGCATCCGGTACACACCGGACGTGCAATTCACAGGCCGGACTGGGTATACTCACCGGTTCCACTTCGTGATCCCCAAGTCGCGTACGGAGCCTGAACGCATCGTCGAAGACATCAACCGCCCTGACCGGAATCGTGCGCAAGCGGTTGCCTTCAAGTGGATGGACACCAGGGAAGTGCGCCCGGCTGAGTCGCGGGCCTATGTGTTACTCAACGATGCGGGCGACGGGGCGCTTGGCGCGGTATCAACCGCGCTCTCCTCACACGGCATGCTTCCGGTGCTCTGGAGTAAGCGGGGGGAAGTCGCTAGCGAACTGGCATCGTGAAGGTAGCTGGAGTGGGCGACCTCTCTGCGCTTACCACGTCGCGCATTCGACAGCGGCTTGCCGGTCCGGTGCCCTCGCCCGACCGGACACCTTGCCCCAGTTCCGGACGGTGGGACGCGCATGAGCGGACCGACGAAGCTCCACAGCAACCGGTCGATCCTCACCCTCGACGGCGAGTGGCGGCTTCAGCACCTCGCTGATGGGGAGGGCGAGCGTGCCGGTGCCCACCTTCCCGACCACGACGACAGTGCATGGCTGCGCGCGAGTGTTCCGGGCCAGGTGCACGCGGACCTGATGGCCGCCGGTGAGATCGAGAACCCCTTCTTCGGCCTCAACTACGAGAAATGCCTCTGGGTGGAGGAGAAGGAGTGGTGGTATCGGCGCACCTTCACGCCAACGCATGCCGAACTCCCAGGCCGGCGTATCGAGCTGCGGTTCGAGGGGCTCGACACCTTCGCGACCGTCTACCTCAACGGCGAGGAGATTGGCCGCAGCCGGAACATGTGGGTGCCGGCCGTCTTCGATGTCACCGACAAGCTGAAGTGGGATGAGCCGAACACGCTCGCCGTCCGGCTGCAGTCGCCCTTTGAGGCCGTGAAACCCGACATGGCGGCCGACGACACGCCGGATGTCAACGCCTTCTTCAGCCCCAAGGAGCGGGTATACGCGCGCAAGGCCCAGATGAGCTTGGGCTGGGACATCTCGCCGCGCCTCGTCTCGGTTGGCATCTGGCGGCCTGTCAAGCTCGTTGCCGTGCCGGACATCGCGATCCGCGACTTCTGGGCCTGGACGGAGTCGGCGACCGAGGCGAAGGCCACCATCCGCTTCCAGCTCAGCTTGGAGAACCTGACGGACGACCGCCTTGAGGCGGCCTGCGAGCTCCAGGCCGAATGTGGCGAGAGCTCCCTGAGTTGCACTGAGTCGATCTCCCTGGGGCCGGGCTGCGAGATCGTTGCCGGCTCAATCGAGATCGAAGAGCCGCGCTTGTGGTGGCCGCATGAGATGGGCGAGCCGAACCTCTATCGCGGAACGGTCTCCATCAAGGCGAATGGCGAGACGGTTGACGCGCGCCCCCTCTCTATCGGCGTGCGGACCATCGACCTCGTGACGAAGTGCCCCGACACGGCCGAGAACCGGTTCTACTTCGCGGTGAACGGGATTCCGTGCTTCATCCGGGGCACGAACTGGATCCCGACCGATGCCGTGTTCGCCCGGGTGACCGAGGAGCGGCTTCGGGCTGTGCTGGAACTCTGTCGCGACTGCCACTGCAACATGGTCCGCCTCTGGGGCGGAGGGATCTACGAGGACCCTGCTTTCTACTCGCTATGCGACGAGATGGGGATAATGGTCTGGCAGGATTTCATGTTTGCCTGCGGCCTGTACCCCCAGAGCGACGATTTCCTGCAGCAGGTGCGCGACGAGGCGGCGTGGGTGGTCAAGGCGCTACGCGGGCACCCGTGCCTGGCCCTGTGGGCCGGCGACAACGAGAACGACTGCGCCTACGGCTGGTCGGGTGACGGCGAAGGCTACCTGAAGAACCGCATAGCGAGGGAAGTCCTGCCGGAGGTCGTCGCGGACCTTGATCCGACCCGTCCGTACATCCCCTCCAGCCCGTTCAACCCCTCAGGACGCGGCGATCCGCAGAGCCCGGATGAGGGGGACGTGCACCTGTGGGATCACTCGATCCGGCCGCGGCACCCGATGTACTCTGAGGACCGGAGCAAGTTCATCAGCGAGATCGGTCGCATCTGCGCGGCGAACTTGACTAGCACGAAGCGCTTCCTGGCGCCGGAGGACCAGTGGCCCCACGCCAACAAGGCCTGGGAGCACCACGTCGGCACCATCCCGACCACCGATTTCGAGCGCCGCCAGAAGACCGACCTCGGCGTGCGGAACCTGATCGGCCGGGATGCTGAGTCGCTGGAGGAGTACATCGCCGCCTCGCAGTACATGCAGGCCTGGTGCCTGGGCGAGTGGATGGAGCGGGCCCGCCGCCGGAAGTTCGAGTGCGGCGGAATCCTGTGGTGGAACATCTTCGATAACTGGCCGCAGCACGTGGATGCCGTGGTTGACTACTACTTCGGGAAGAAGGTCGGCTTTCGCGCTGTCCAGCGCGCTTCGCAGCCGCTGCTCCCGTCGGTTTGCCGCAACGACGATGTCTTCGAGGTCTGGCTGCTCAATGATTGCTTGTCGCCATCATCCGGGATGGTCACAGTATCCGTTGTCGATCTCAACGGCCTGTCCTACATCGCCCACGCCGATCACGTCAGCGTCGAGCCCAACACGTCGGCCATCGTCGCGAGCGTGCCCCTGTGTGAGCTTGGCCCGCTGGACGCCGACGAAAGCTACCTCCACGTGCTCTACCAACCGGACGACACCGAGGCCATCGAGAACTGCCACATCCTCGACGAGGCCCAGATCCCCGCAATCTTCCGAGCCGTCTACGGGCCGGTGGCTGAATGACGAACGGGTTTCCCGACAACGCATCGACGCCTCGTCCAACCGGCTACCTGCTCCATGCTATCATTGCCTCCATCATCGTGGGGGCGCTCGTTGGCGGCTTCCTCCCGGGGGCCGGTGTTGCGGTGAAGATCCTGGGCGATCTGTTCATGAACGCCCTGATGATGCTGGTGGTCCCGCTGGTGATGGCCTCGATCATCGTGGGCATCACCAACCTCGGCGACATTCGGCGGCTCGGGTCGCTCGGCCGCAGGACCATCATCTACTACCTGATGACCACCAGCATCTCAGTTGTGCTCGGGCTGGTCCTGGTCAACGCGATCCGTCCCGGAGCCGGGGTACACCACGGCGAGGAGCTTCCCGGAGTCGGCTACCGGATCGATGGCGATACGGTCGTCCTGAACGGGCCGCTCGGCCGCGCCAACTACGGTGAGGGGTTCATCGTCCGGCTGGAGGATCAAGGCTTCACCGGGAGCATCGTTTCGTGCACGCCGGAGACGGTCACAGCCGCCGCGTGGCGGAGCGCCGATGGTGACGAGGCGAAGCCGGCGACATACGGTACCGGCATCGCGATCGAGCTCGGCACGGTCGAACGACTGGAAGGCAAGCCATCGAAGGCCGGCAGTGTCCTGGGCCAGGTGGTGCGGAACCTGATCCCCCGGAACATCTTCCAGGCCATGGCCGAGGGCCAGATCCTCCCGCTCATCTTCTTCTCGCTGCTGTTGGGGGCCGTGCTGACGACACTCGGGCAGCGGGGAGAGCCGGCCCTGCACTTCTTCCGTTCGCTGAACGATGCCGTCATGGGGCTCGTGCACTGGGTCATGGCAGTCGCGCCCGTGGGCATCTTCGGCTTGATCGCGGGGCGGATTGGCGGCGCAGGCGGGTTCGAGGGGTTCATCCCCGAGCTAGTCGCCCTCGGCAAGTACTTCGTCACCGTCGTCTCCGGCCTGGCGATCCACGGTCTGGTCGTCCTGCCGCTCCTGCTCCTCGCGCTCGGGAAGCGGCGCCCTCTTGCCTACGCCCGCAACACCGCGACGGCGCTGCTGAACGCCTTCTCCACGGCCTCCAGCTCGGCCACCTTGCCGCTGACGATGACCGGCGTTGTGGAGCGCAACCGGGTCTCCGCCAAGACCGCCAGCTTCGTCCTGCCGCTCGGAGCCACGATCAACATGGATGGCACGGCGCTCTACGAGGCGGTGGCGGCGATGTTCATCGCCCAGGTCTACGGGATTGACCTCGGCCTGGGCCCGATGATCGTCATCTTCCTGACGGCCACGCTCGCCTCCATCGGTGCGGCGGGCATACCCGAAGCCGGGCTCGTCACCATGCTGATCGTGCTGAACGCGGTCAACCTCCCGACCGAGGGCGTGGCGCTGATTCTCACCATCGACTGGTTGCTGGACCGTTTCCGCACCACGGTCAATGTGTGGGGCGATGCCGCCGGAGCGGGGATCATCGAGACACAGGAGGGCCCCACCAGGCCGGCTGCGGAACCCGTGGAATAGAAGGCTGCCCAATGGTGCCCGTGGAAGGTCACCACAGCCACTGCGGGGAAGCCCCCGGACGGTAGTCTTGGGTTGCCGTCAGGAACGGACTCCCCGCCTCCGGTCACGTAGGTCGTTGGGTCAGTTACCTGCGCCCGCGCCGTTGTGCGCGGGCTGACCTTTCGCCTGGGAGGGCGGGCACAAATCGAGGAGCAAACGGGTTCTATACTTCGGTTCACCGATCCCGGTTCAGGTCGTGCCACAAAGAGCCAAACCAAGGAGCCGCTCCGATGTCGAAGGGCCCCTTCGTCGTGGGCGTTGACGTTGGCTCTGTCAGCGCCAACGTAGCCATCCTTGACGACTCCGGCCAGGTGCTGGAGTCGGCCTACATTCGCCACCTGGGACACCCTAACCGAGTCGTTGTGAGAGCACTTCGCGACGCTCTCCGGCGCTATCCGGTGGACCAATTGCGCGCAATCGGCGTCACCGGCACGGCCGGTGAGGTCGTCGCCAATCACCTCAATGGGGTGCTGGTGAACGAGGTGATCGCTCAGGCGGTCTCCACGGGTAAGCTGTATCCCGACGTGCGCACCGTGATCGACATCGGCGGCGAGGACTCGAAACTCGTCATCCTGCGATCGGACGAGAGAACGGGCGAGGTCGGCGTCGCCGACTTCGCCATGAACACCATGTGCGCAGCGGGCACCGGTTCCTTCCTCGATCAGCAGGCCTCCCGCCTGGGGCTCTCCATTGAGGACTTCGGGAAGATGGCTCTCGAATCCGAATCGCCCCCGCGGGTGGCTGGCCGCTGCAGCGTGTTTGCCAAGAGCGACATGATCCACCTGCAGCAGAGGGCCACCCCCACCAAAGACATCGTCGCCGGCCTCTGCTTCGCTCTGGCCCGGAACTTCCGGAGCACCGTTGGCTCGGCCGCCAAGCTTGAACCGCCGGTGAGCTTCCAGGGCGGGGTCGCGGCCAACCCGGGCATCGCGCGGGCCATGAAGGCCGTGTTGGCGCTGGAGGATGAGCAGTTCATCATCCCCGAGCACTTCGCCGCCATGGGAGCCATCGGGGCCGCCCTGTACGCCATGTCCAGCGAGGAGCCATCGACGCCTGACCTATCGGACGAGGCGCTGAAGGCCCTGAAGGGCTTCGAGGCCCAGACCGACCGCACGACGCTCCCGCCGCTGCAGATCGAGAAGTCAACGGTCGGGGAGGGTGAGGTCCACCGGCCCGATCCACCGGCCGATGGCAGCCCGATCCCCGCGTATCTCGGCGTGGATGTGGGATCGATCAGTACGAACGTCGTGGTCATCGATGTTGAGGCGCGCGTGCTCTCAAAGCGCTACCTCATGACCGCCGGCCAGCCGATCGAGGCGGTTCGCACGGGGTTGCGCGAAGTGGGGGAGGAAGTCGCCGGCCTCGTCGAAATCCGCGGCGCCTGTACGACGGGATCGGGCCGCTACCTGATCGCCGACTTCATCGGCGCGGACGTGGTGCGCAACGAGATCACGGCACAAGCCCGGGGCGCCGCCTTCATCGACCCCGACGTGGACACGATCTTCGAGATCGGCGGCCAGGACTCCAAGTACATAAGCCTGGAGAACGGCGCCGTCGTGGACTTCGAGATGAATAAGGTCTGCGCGGCTGGCACCGGCTCCTTCCTGGAGGAGCAGGCCGAGCGCCTGGGTATCAGCATCAAGGGCGAATTCGGTGACCTCGCGCTCTCAGCCAAACGTCCGCTGAACCTCGGCGAGCGCTGCACGGTCTTCATGGAGAGCGAACTCCTGCGGCACCAGCAGGCGGGCGCCAACACCGCCGACCTTGCCAGCGGCCTCGCCTACTCCATCGTCTACAACTACCT
>CBFDAZ010000104.1:0-10785 GCA_965602825.1 uncultured bacterium | reverse complement strand
CCCAGGCGACGGCTGCATCGGGTATGGCATGGGGGATCAGGGCGTCATTCACCTCACCGGCGCGACGAACTGCGCCGTCGAGCGCTGCCGCTTCCGGAACATCGGCCGGTACGCCGTCTGCCTCGATGGCGGCGAGGGCAGCAGGGTCATCGGCAACGATGTAGTCGGCAGCGCCGAGGGCGGCATTCTACTGCTCGACTCAGCCCGCAACGAGGTCAGCGACAATCACATCTACGACTGCGGCCTCGTCTACAAGCACATCGGCGGAGTGGTGCTGCAGGGCTCCCAGGCCTCGGAGAACCTCATCGCCCACAACCTCATCCACGAGATGTCCCGTTACGGCATCTCGCTCAAGAACGCGGGCCTGAACAACGTCATCGAGTACAACGAGCTTTCCGACCTGAACACGGAGACCTACGACACCGGCGGCATCGAGGTCACGCAGCACGACAAGGAGCTCCGCAGCGGCAGCACCATCCGCTACAACCTCGTCCGCAACGTGATCGGCTACTCCTCCGACAACGGCCGTCCCGTCCACCTCTCGTGGGGGATCTACCTTGACTCCTACGCGGGTGGCTACGACGTGCACCACAACATCACCGTCCGCAACCACCACGGCGGCATCATGCTCCAGGGCGGCAAGGACAACCACGTCTGGAACAACATCTTCGTCGACAGCGAGCGCACCCAGGGCTACATCTCGAACTTCGCCCGCAACTCCACCGGACAGACCCTCGAGCGCAACATCTTCTACTGGACCGGTCCCGACGCCCGCCTCTTCGCCACCGGCCCCCTCGACGAGAGCGTCATCCACATCGACAACAACCTCTACTACACTGGCGGAAACGATGTCCTCCTCCGCAACGGCGACTCGTTCGCCAAATGGCAGGAGCGCGGCTTCGATACTCACTCCCTGATCGCCGATCCCGTCTTCGTGGACCCGTCCACCGGCGACTACTCCCTGAAACCCGAGTCCCCCGCCCCGAAGCTCGGCTTCGAACCCATCGACACCAGCGAGATCGGCCTCCTCACGAAGCGGACGACGGAGTGAACCTCGAAGCTCAAGCAACACGCCGCGGTCTGGAAGTCGGGGCACCCCACCAGCGTCGGAATGGGGTAGCCCACCAATCGGCTCCGCGCTTCGGGAGCCATTCGGATGCGTAACATCCCAGTCCGGTCCGACGATGGTTGTGGGGTGGCGAGTTGAAGTCGGATCTGACCCGTTGCCGGTGTCGCCGGGTCAACCGGGACGAACTAGCGGCTGGCCTGCGGGCTCGTGTGCTTGTCGGCGTGGATGACGAAGGTGTTGGCGGCGAGGTGCTGAGTGCATTAGGAGTACGCAAACAGGAGACGTTCCCGTTTGCCCGAGGAGACACGGAACGGTCACGGGTTCGCCACTCGGGGACGGCCCGGAGCCTGGGGTGTGGCGAGTGACGAAGACGACGCATACCGGCTGGAGTTCCGGACATGGCAGCAAGCGCAATGAACGGGGGGTTGCTCATGTTGTTCCCCGCCATCCTGTTGCCCGCCGCCGGCCAACCCCAGCCAGGTGACATGGCCGGGTACCTGCTCGTCGATCAGGAGAGAGTCCCGGAGACGTACGACGCCGGCTTCTCCATGTACGTGGCGGCTTGGCCTCTGCTGCGGGAGTATCCGGGGCGCCGTTTCCAGACGGGCCTGTTCGGCACCTGGATGTTCGCTCGGTACGACAGTCCCGCGCCGGACAAGCTGTACTCGGACATCGAGGGCGGCCTGGGCTGGTGGCGTGACACGCGCTTCGCCACGGAGACGCCGAAGTTCATCATGGGCGGAGTGGCCCTGAACTTCAGCGAGTGGGCCAACGGTCCCGGAGCCGGCAAAGGCCGGGACTGGGACGACCCGAAGGGCCACTACGGCGTCGCCCAGCTCAGTCACCGGCTGCTCTGGCCGCCGGACGGGCTAAATCTGGCGCAAGGTACCTGCGGGGAGTTGTTTGGCTACGGCTACCTGCCCCTGCCGCTCACCACGACGAAGCCCACCACCGCGGGCAAGGACTTCCCGACCGGGGGCAACTGCTGGGCCCTGTTCCTGAACACGCGGAACTTCAAGGGCCCGGTTGCCTTCTTCACCCCGTTTTTCTGGTCTCGCGCGACGCTGGACAACCCTGGCCTGGCGGGCATGTTCCTGGACACCCGGCCGTCCCAGCCCAACCGGGCGTTGCAGATGGAGACCCAGTACGTCCCCTGTGTCCAGACCATTGACGGCAGGGGGGAGACGTACGCCCGGATCGCCCCGACCTCGTTCCCCCGCGGGCTGGAGGGCCACTCGCTGGTCGTGCATCGCGTCACCTCCTACAGCAAGCAGGCGCTCTGGGAGGCGGTGAAGGCTTGGTTTGAGGGCGGCGCCCCGGCTTCTGGTGTCGTGGACCCCCTGGGAGCCCGCACGCACAACTTCACCGGACAGGGCGGGGCAACCTGGAGGATCTACACGCCTGATGTCCCCCGCGAGGAGAGGGTGCCTGTCGCCTGGAGTTCTTTTGCCGACCCCATGGCCGCCGGTCCGGATACCTTCGGATACCGTTGGGACTACGAACTGGTTACACGAACCGACTCCAAGGACGGCCCGCTGGCGACCTTGCCGGAGTACTACCATCTCGTCCGCGACGGCGACGAAGGGCCCGCGTGGGTGCCTGTGCGCCCTGAGGACGTTCCGGCTGAGACGGGCCTGGCCCAGGCGGCCTTCGGCCGGCCCCGGGAGGGTCGCCCTGAACCCTACGTCACCCCGGAGGATGCGAACAGCTGCTGGAAGAAGCCCGGCCCTGTGGCAGGCCCCTTCCGTGCGGAGCTGGGCGACGGCAGCGTGGTGACTTACTACTGGTACCGATTCGCCGACCAACCTGCGTTGCTCAACGCCGATCTGACGGACGCAGAGCGGGAGAACCTCCAGGCACGGGTGGAGAAACTCCACCGGAACTGGGGGATCGACCGCGACTACCTGGCGCCGCCCGCGATCGGGACGCTGGCCGCCCTCGACCCGGCCCTGGTCGTGACCCCGCCCCCGGGCCTCGAAGCCGGTTACGTGCCGATCGTCACGCGCCAGGAAGCGAAGGAGTAGGCGGTCGTGCGGGCCGGCCACGGGCGGACACGCGGTCGAGCGCCATGGCCAGGCCATGGGCCTCGCTCTGCCCCGGCCCGACGCCGACTGCCCGGGCTACCTGCTGCCCGGCTACGCAACGCGGCCGGGAGCCCCAATCGTCGCTGGGTAGTCGGCAATCGGTCGGTGCTGTGAGGCCCTGGGGCCGCAGTCGGAGATGGCACCGCCCGGTGCCTTGGAAAGGGACTGGAGTGAAGACCATCGCCATGGCAATTGCGCTGACAGGATGCGTCGCCGGGGCTGCCGGTCAGGAAACGCTTCCTCCGCTGAAGGACGGCATCGCCCCGCAAACATTCGAGGAGTTGTGGGCGGGATACGATCCACGAGCGGAGCCGCTGGAGATCGAGACGCTCAAGGAGTGGGAGGAGGATGGTGTGCTTCTGCGGGTCGTCCGCTACCGCATCGGGGCCTTCAAGGGACAGAAGGCCATCATGGCGGCCGTGTATGGACGCCCCAAAGGGGGTACGAAGCTGCCGGGGCTCGTGCAGATCCACGGCGGCGGGCAGTACGCCGACTATCGGGCGCCGCTGTACAATGCCAAGCGCGGCTATGCCACGATCTCCATCTCCTGGGCTGGCCGGATCAACGCCCCCGGCTACAACGTGAATCCCGAGGTGGTGCAGCTCTTGTGGGATGACAGGACCGATGACCCGGCGTACAGGCTCACAACCGACTGGGGCGCGCTCGATGCGTACCACGCGCCGTGCCGCAACCCGAAGAACGGCTTCCACAACATGGCTCCGCATCCCTGGACGCTGGACGCCGTGGAATCGCCGCGCAACAACCCCTGGTTTCTCTGCACTCTCGGAGCGCGCCGGGCCCTGACCTTCCTGGAACAGCAACCGGAAGTGGACCCGGACAGGCTCGGCGTTTGCGGTCACTCCATGGGCGGCAAGATCACCGTCATGACCGCAGCCGCCGACACCCGCGTCAAGGCGGCCGCGCCGTCCTGTGGCGGCGTCAGTGACCGGGATTCCGACAACGCGCTCTACCGCGCGACGATCGGTGACGATGTGAGTCTCAAGCACGTCGCCTGCCCGATCATCTTCCTCAGCCCGGCCAACGATTTCCACGGTAGGATCAATGACCTCGCCAAAGCGGTGCAGGAGACCTCGAGCACCGAGTGGCGGTTCACCTGCTCAGCCCACCACAACCACCAGGACACGGAGCCCTACCAGGTCGCCGGGCTGCTCTGGTTTGACCAGCATCTGAAAGGCACTTTCGCCTTCCCGGGAACGCCGCAGACCGCCCTCAAACTGCAGACCGAAGACGGCGTGCCTACTTACACAGTCACGCCCGACGCGTCGCGAGAGATTCTCTCGGTCGGCATCTACTATACGCAGCAAGGCAGAAGCGGCGATGAGCCGGAGGCCATGGACAACGCCATCCACCGCTTTTGGCACCACGCCGATGCCAGGCAGGAAGGCGAGACGTGGACCGCCGCCCTACCGGTGCTGAGCACGGATGCGCCTCTCTGGGTCTATGCGAACGTCCTCTATCCGCTGGACGAGCCGGTCACTGGTGCGGGATACTACTACGCGCCTTACACCGCGGAGACGGTCAATCTCTCGTCGATGATGCATACAGCGACTCCGGCCCAACTCAAGGCGGCCGGTGTCCGGGCCACGATGGCGCCGTCTCTGGTAATCGAGACCTTCGAAGGCGACTGGGAGAGAGAATGGTTCACGTACGACCTCTCCGACAGCTGGGCCCGTCGCACACACAAGATCCACGATGCCAAATGGAGGCCGCCGCCCCTTGCGAAGCTCGCGCTCGGCGTACGTTCTGAGCAACCGAACAAGCTGGTCGTTGGCATCGGTGAGTTCGCCGCTGAGGTTGAGCTCGCAGGCGGGCCGGAATGGGAGGATGTCCTCCTGGTGCCCACGGACTTCCACGATGCGAGCGGTCGATCATCTCTCGACTGGGCGCACGAGAGGGAGCTTCGCCTCGGGCCGAGGGAGACGCTTCGTTCGGGTCAGGGGGCCGAGAGGAGTGAGCTGCAGCTCGGGGCGGACTGGCAAGGCCCGGCCCCCGAGTTTCGCGATCTCCGCTGGATCAAGGACACGACACCGGAGCAGAATGGGTGACTGCTGACACGAGACTCACCATGGCCATACCTTGCAGTCCGGCGAGTCGGCGCTTCGCGCAACCGGACAGAAGCCCCCTTGACTACTTCAGGCCGATGATTGGGACTGGGCCCCGGGTTATCTCCGAGCGAGAACCCAAATCGTCTCCTCGACGCCGTCCAGTGCGAGGTTGAAGCTCATCTTGTACGTGTGCGATTCAGCGTCGTAGCCCGTCTGCCAGAAGTCGTTCCCGTGGACCGATTGATCCAACGGCGCCCGGCCACCGCCCTGAAGCCGGTAAAGGTCGTAGCCGCTCGGCGACTGCAGGCCTTCGAAACGGATGGGCACAGCGCCAACGCCGCCTTTGATCGAGACCTCGACCTCCGGCTCGCCGGCGGCAACGATGATGGGATAGCGGTGCAGCAATCTCCCGCCCGTAACGTCCACCTCGAGATCATTGCCAGTCGCCTCGCGGTGGACGGTCTTCCACGACTGGGGGCTCTCCTCGAGGTGGGCCAGGAAGGCGGCGTTCGGACCGTAGTAGTCGTCGGCAACGCGAGGGACGGTGATCCACTCCACGTCTATCTCGATCGTGTCGCCAGGCATGAACTGCGAGATGCCTTCAGGCACGACCAACTCGAGATTGAGACCCACGAGCCCTGCGCCTCGGTGCTGCTTCTGGACTGGGAACGACACGACAGGTCTGCCATACGCCTTGCCACCATAGACCGCCTTGAACGAGCGGATGATCAGCGCTCGACTGCCGGTTCCCCAGTCCTTGTCACCGCTAAGGAACGAGCCCGGAAACGCGACCCACCACGGGCCCTGACCGGTAAGGGCCGTCTGCTCCCTGAAGACGCTATCAGCCTGGAGATCGCCGGGCACTGCATGCTCTGCGATGAGGCCGTCGCGGTTGCCGTATGCAATCCGAGGGGTGAGCAAGTTGTTGTTCGGCCCCATCCTGAAGAGGTATGAGTCGTTGGCGCCCAGTTGCTGGGCGAACTGATACCGAAGACGCTGGAACACACGGTTGTGATCGTCGGTGCGGAGCGTGGCCACGCGAGCTTCGAAGGCGACGTCTCTTTCCTTGCCGTAGAACCCGCTGTAGCGCACGTCCGTGAGACACGGGCCCTGCGCCAGGTAAGCGGTCTTCAGGTCGACCGGGTGCAACTTGTTGTCCGGTCCCCTGCTGACCTCGAGCCAGTCGCCGCCCCACCCGCCGTCGCTCCAGCTCCACTTCCGGCCATCCTTGCCGTTCCGCGTCATCAGCATGCGGACGTCGGTCACCATCATGGGCGTGAGGCTGTTGTCCATGTCGAGGCACATGGTCTCGCCCCAGCAACCGATGGCGAGCTGATCCCAGCGACCGTTGCCTCCGTACCCGTAAAGACTCAGTTGCGCGTGGGAGGCGGCGGGTAGCTTGCCCCAGAACCCGTAGGCAATCCGGAGTCGATACTCGGTCTGTCCTGGTGGGCAAGGCAGGATCGTGTAGAACTTGGAGTATGCCCCGTGGTGCCAGTTCTTGCTGAGCTGGACCGGGATCCCGGTCGGTCGCCCCTCCGGGTCGCAGAGGATCGGCGTCTGTCCCGTGATGTTTGCCGGCTTCTTCACGTCGAAGAGCACGGGGACGTGATACCGGCCCGAGCCCTTGTTGCTGATTCGGAGCACCACCTCATCGTAGTTGCGGATGTCGGTGTATCCCGTCTTCCAGTCGCGCTCGAAGGTCGGCACGTCCACCACGTAAGCTCCCACCCTGGGCTCGTACTGCGTCTGGTAGACCATGCCCTTGCTGCCCCTGGCGGCAAGCTCAAGCGGCGCGCTTCGCCACGCCTCCGCCTCCACGGGGCAGTGCAGCACGAAGGCCTTCGTGTCGCCGAATGCCCAGGTGCCCGGGACGTCCGTTTCGACACTCCAGTCGCTCAGGGAGAGCCGCACTGTGGCGCCGTTCAGGTTGGGTACCGGGAATTCCTGTCCGGGTTCCGCTCCCTCGTCGAAGCTCAGGTGCCAACCTAATCCGCTCTGATCGAGCTTGTCAGGAGCCTCGGCGTGCGCCTTGATCTCCCTGTCGTCGAGGACACGGCTCCAGACGCGCACTTCGTCGAACAGCGCGTGCACCGGCTCACCATGGCCGTCCGGCCGGCCGCCGATTCGCAGTAGGCCTTCGCCCGGTATCCGCGTCTTGCCGACAGTGGTGGTGCCTGCCGGCGTCCCGTCGACACAGAGACGAAGCGTGTCGCCATCGTAGCTCATGGCCAGATGGTGCCAATCACCGGCGGGCAGTGCGCGTGCTTTATCTACACGGTAGACGTTGTCGCGCCCGCTACCGACGTTGAGGATCGCCGTCACCGTCTCCCGATTGAGCAGGAGACCGAAGTTGCCTTCCTGCCACTCGTTGGCGTTCTTGCCGATGAGCCAGTGGTTGCGGTTGAGGGCAAACAGCCTGTTGGGGACTCTGACCCACGCCTCCAAGGTGAACGCCGGAGGGTCGAGCTCCGGTCGATGCGGAACATCCACGGGCTGGGCACGGACCGCGCGGCCTGCACCGACGATGCCCGGACAGGGCCCGTTGTCGTAGGCACAGTCGGGCGCGGCCGTCAGAGAGAACGTCAGCGACGACGGCCACGCGACGAGTTCGAGCGTGCTGTCCGTCCCCAACACCTCGCCGGACTCGTCCTCGAACTGGAGGTGCGGGAAGCGATAACGCTGCACGAAGCGGCCGGACTCCAACAGGATGGTGTGTCGCGCGTCTCCGCTTCGGCCGGCGAGGCAACTTACCGCACGGTACGTCCTGCCCTCATGTTCCAGCTCGATCCTGAGTTGGGCCGGCGGGAGACCCGTCAGCGTTTCTGAGCCCGTCTGTGAGGTAGTGAGGTAGCCAGGACCATCTACGCCACCGAAGCGCGCCTCGCCGAGATCCGCCAGGTCAAGCGCCAGCGCATAGCGCCCGGACTCGACGCAGAAGACGTTGGGACTGTCGTCAGTTCCCTCCTTGCGGAAGCCGTTTGGCCACCAGCCAAAGCTGTAGTCGCGCTTCCGCAGCGGTTGGCTGGCGGCATCTTCTGCCGGTACAGCCGGTGTTGCCATCAGGGATAGAGCCGTGACGGCGGCCGCGACCGCGAGCGTTGGCATAGACTCCGTCATCCAAACCTCTCCGTATTGCGCTCAGGTGAGATCTGCGGCCCAAAGCCACACTTGAGCGTCATGGTTGGGCTTCCTCAGACGCCCGGTGCGCCAGGGCCGCCACCTCGTCAGTCGACAATGCGCCGGCGTAGATGCGGATGTCTCTCACGGCAACGCCGCGGCATCCTCGGCCCACGAGAAGCGGCTCGGCTGACGCGATCACGGGGCCGGCTGGGGTGGAGCTTGCGCGTATGCCGTCGACGTAGGCTGTGAGAGTCTGCCCGTCCGCGGTGATGGCGAGGTGGTGCCAGCGGCCGGCGGTGAGACCGGCGAATTCGACGATGCGCCGGCCTTCGTTGCCGTCGAAGACTTCGCCGTAGAGGCGGCCCTCAGGTGGGTGATTCTTGAGGTAGTAGCCGGATTGCTGCCAGACGAACTTCTCCAGCAGGACGAAGCCCTGGGCGAGGTCGTCAATCCGCACCCAGAGGGCTGCGGTGAACTCGGGAGCCGCAAGCAGTGGTGAGGCCCCCATGTCGAGGTAATCGCTGCCCTCGAAGTGTGCCGCGCCGCCGCGGAGGACGGAGGGGTGCTCCGCGGCGACTCGGGCGAGGATCTCCTTACCCCGGTCAGCAGCTCCCGCCGGATTGCGGTCGCCGTGGATGAGGTATAGCGCGTGGAGCTCCTCGAGTGTGCGCTGGCGGACGACACGTGGCGAGCCCTGCGGTGAGTCGCACGACCAGTGGCCCGTAAGGCCGTCGGGCGGGATGGCGTTCGGCTCGACCGGGCTGAGGCCGGCTTCCGGGTACGTACGCGTGCTGTTGTCGGCGTACCGAGGGTCGGTCCAGATCGACCGGATGACCGCTTCCTGTCCAAAGCCCTCCGGGCAGGCGTCGCTCGCGTCGTTGGCAACGTACATCCAGGTCTTGGGCTCGCCGACGGGTACGCGCGCGGGGCGGCGGCCCGGCATTTCCAGGTGGCCCCGAGGGGCGTTCTCCCAGATCCAGGCGTGGAAGTCACGCAGGACCTGGTCGCGGCGCTCGGGCGGGAGGTTGGCGAACCAGGTCGCCTCATCGGCGCCCCAGATGAAGATGCCGCCGGCGGCGCTGAGGCCGCTCAGACAGTTGTCGAACTCGTAGAGCTGAGGGATTGCGTCGCACTCCCACCCGCTTGGGTGCAGCCCGCCCGGCGCGCGCCTGTACATTGTATCGCCGTGGCCGAGGCGCAGCTCCGCCCCCAGCGGCTCGCCTGTCTCGACGGGACGGAGCGGGAAACCAAGGAAGTCCCAGAGCAGCTTCCCATCGACGAGAACGCCGGGGTTCTGGCGGGTCATGTTGAAGTGGGCGTCGCAGAGGACGTAGTGGCGTCGCGCGTGGGTGCTTGCGTAGCGGCGGACGCGGTCGAGGACGTCCTTCCAGTGGGCGAAGCCCGGGTCGTTGCGACCCATGAGTTGGGTCTGGCCGAAGTGGATCGCCTCATACCCCGCGTCGATGTACCGCGCGCAGCGATAGAAGAACCAGAGACGCGTCTCGAGCTCGGAAATGTCGGGGACGGAGCCGCCCGGAACCCAGAGATTGCGCAGGCTGCCGTCGGGGTAGAGCATCGCCTCGTAGCTGAAGTTGCGGCTCTCGACCGGGAGGCCGAACTCCCCGAAGACCCACGGGGGAATGGGGAGGTTCTCGACGCCGGCTTGTCGTGGGTCACGGTCGGCGACCTCCGGCGCGTTGGCCGAGTAGGTTGTCTCGAAGACACACGCCTGAAGCACGATGCGCGGGTCGATGGCGTGGATGCGGGCCGCGTTCTCTGCGGCGATGCGGAAATGCTCTTCATCGTCCCCCGGGCAGTCCCACGCATAGGCGGCCCGTCCGATGAACATGGCGCCCGATTCGCGGATGAGGCGGAGGTTGTCTTCCAGGTGGGGCGCGGCGCCCGTCGAGCCCTCACAGCACACCCCAAGAAACTCGATCGAGCGGGAGAGGTAGTTCTCCAGCACTGCCGGCGAGATGCGGCCGTCGAAGTCGTACTCGCGTTCCTGCCCCGTCGCACAGGCGGTCAGCAGCACAATCCCTCCGGTGAAAAGCGCACGTAGGCTCATGGCACGAGTATCCCATCAGCGGGGGCGTGCCGTCAAGACGGCCGGTAGTCCGTCCGATCCCCCCCACACGCCGGCTGACCGTCGTCGCCGGGCGGCGACGCTGCGTACGGTAGTCCTCCGCCTCGTGCCACTATGGCGATCTGACCGCCCAACCTGTGGCCTCCCCAGGATACAACAGGTCAAACGCCAGGTCTGTCCTGCGCCAATCGGTTGCCAAGTCCGAGCCGCAACCCCACGCAAGCTGACGGTAATGGTCCGGGAATGTCTGCCCCCCGTCCCGCTGGCCGTTGCTGTTCGCGTCCCACTAGTGCGCCGTCACCCGTGATCGCTATGGTATCGCCGCATCACCCCGCCGTGCCCTTTGCGTTCTCCCCT
>CBFDAZ010000103.1:0-10855 GCA_965602825.1 uncultured bacterium | reverse complement strand
CGCTCCATCGCGGACATGAGTGGTGAGGAGATCGGGGAGTACCGATCTACCGAGTGCGAGGAGACCGTACTCGGCCTCGTGCGATTGGTCCGGGAGACGGGTCTGGACGAGTTGCCCGCCTTCGAGATTGACCCGATCGATGTGAGAGTGCGATTCTCGATCGTGGGCGGCGGGACGTGTCACCAGTACCCGATCGGCGTTCAGGATCCCGAGGCTCTCGAGCCTCTGCAGCCTCTCCTCGGGGAGCTCGACCGGCTTGCCCTCGAAGTCCGCAAGCATCCCGTCGCCACCTTGGGTGTCAGCCTGGAGCTGCCGTCAGAAGCGGGCGTTGGTGAGCATCAGCTACCCGTCATGCTGTGTTTCCGCAACTCGGGTAATGTCGGGACGTGGGTCACTCACCCCGGCGCCATGGAGGGGACCCCGGAGACGGATCACTGCAGCCTGCTGTACTGCTATCGGGAAGAGCTCGAGCCGGACGTGACTCCGGTGCCTCCGGAGATCTTCAGCGCCCAACTGGACTCGACCCAGGCTGATCAGGAGGCGCTGTTGTGGTTGGCGGGGGCTTCTGAGGTCGCACTCGAGTCCACCGCATCGGTCAGTCTGCCTGACCCGGGGACCTACCTGGCCCGTGCGGTGTACTCGTGCTACTCGGGAGAGGACACCGTCGGAGGGCAGCGGCGTCTGCGCGGATGCGTGTTCTCCAATGAGCTCGCGATTGAGGTGGAGTGAACCATGGCGAACGACATCGGGCATCAGGCAGCAATCGGCGCTGCCCTCCTGTCCGTTCTGTCGCTCATTGGCCCCCTCTCCTGCCGCAAGGCCGAGTTGAGCGCCCTTGCCGGCCCCGAGGACTTCCGCTTCGGGTACGTCCTGAGCGCGGGACCGGGGGACGTCCCCCTTCGCCTCAGTATCGACGGCCATCAAGCCACGCTGATCCGCCAGCGCGCCGTGCCGGAGGCCGGTGGAGAAGCGATTGGCGTCTTCCGCGCTGAGTTGCTTGATGAAGACCTCAGCCGGATCGAGAGCGTGTTCCCCGACCGAATCAAGGATGTGGAGCCACCGGCACCTGACACTCCCTGCTCCCGTTTCAAGCTGACCTCCAACGGGCGGAATATTGAGCTCCTGGTTCCCCATGAGCCAGAGGCCTTGGCGCAGGTCAGTGAGCTGGCGGCTGAGGTGGACCGCTTGACGCAGCAGCTCCTCGCCAAGCCATATCGCGCTCTGTGTCTGGAGCTGGTTGTCCCCAAGTCCGCGCCAGTCGCTGGGCGCTCATCGAGGATCAAAGTCCAACTGCGCAATCCGGGCGAGCAGCCCGTTCAGGTCGGCCTGCAGGAGCCCGGAGTCTGGATCGAGGCGGCTCCTGCGCCCGAGCCGGTGACCGATCCGAACGTGACGCCGCTCCCCGTCATCTGGGATCGCATCAGTACCGGCGCGCCCTCCAGGCGGAGCGTGAAGGTCAAGGGTGGGGCCAGCGCTGAAGTGAGCGTCCCGGTGGCTTTCTCGCAGCCCGGCCCCATGCTGGTGCAGGCCCGCTTCGAGCGCGAGGGCGAACTCGACGCGGAGGCGGCCGAGATCTTCGGGGCCGTCATGTCGGAGCCGGTTGAATTGGACGTCGAGGGGGATTGACCGGGCCGTAAGCAGCGGGGTTGGAGAGGGGGAACGGCACTCCTTTGCTTGTCCGGGGGATACCGAGGCATTGGTTGGCGGGCGACGGATCGGGCGGGGCGGCGGTGGCTACCGATCACACGACGAAGCAGGGCGAGTGCCTCACCCCCGGCGCGAAGAATCGGACGCTGGCCGATCGTACCCGGGACGCCGGCCCGATCCCGACTGGCTCTGTCCCGCCCGACCAGGCCATCTGCCCCGACGCGAGAGAGAAGCAGGAGTTCCGACGCACGGCGCGACCCCATGGGTCCCAGACCCGTCGGCAACCGCAGCCGCGACGCGAGCCGAAAAGCTCGGGTCCGCAGCATTGACGACACGACCCACTTGCGCTATGAACATAGCGGGGCCCCGCCCTTGAGTTGGCAGAGCCTCAGGCACTTGGGCCCGTCCAGGTAGCAACGACGGCCCTGACTTGGCGTCGTTCCGCGAGCGGAGAGAGTCTCATGGCCAACAAGATCGTCTGCGACTACGAAGTCATCGAACGCACCGGCGGCGGCGGCTTCGGTGCGACGTACAAGGCGCAACACGTCCACCTGCCGGGCCGTGTGCGGGCGGTCAAGCTCGTGGATGAAGCCTACGTCGACGCATTCAAGGAATCCGGGGAGAAGCTCGCCAAACTGGTGCAAGCGTTGGACGAAGCGTCTACGGCCGGAGACGCGCTCGCCGCCTACATCGTCCGCTTCGATAGCCTGCGCTACGACGTCGATCAACCGTACATCGTGATGGAATGGATTGATGGCGGCACGCTGGACGATCGACTGGCCGGGGGTGCACTGCCGCTCGATCGGGCGGTGAGCATCCTGTCGGGCGTCCTCCACGGATTGCAGTTCGCGCACGCTCGCGACCTCGTGCACGGCGACCTGAAGCCCTCGAATATCCTCTTGGCGGCGGATGACTCCCCCAAGCTGACCGATTTCGGCGGAAACCTGACCGGCGAGGGTATCAGCCCCGCGCCGGGATCTCTGCCCTATCTCAGCCCGGAGCAACTGGATCCCGCCCTGGCCCAGGACAGGCCGCCGGACGCACGGGCAGACCTGTTCGCGGCGACGCTGATACTCTATGAGATGCTGACCGGACGACGAGCGCCTCGCGTCATTACGGCCTCCCAGATGCCGTCCCGGGTCAATCCACGAATGCCTGCGGGCTTCGACGACCTGATCGCTCAAGGTCTGGAGCACAACCCAGGTGCGCGCTTCCCCGATGCCCAGACGATGCGCGAGCTTGTCCTGCATGCGGCGGGCATGGCGGGGGCGCCGGCAGCGGTTGGCGTCGGCGCAGAGCCTGCGACGGAGGCGACCGATGCGGAGGAGACCGAGGAGGGAACGGAGGAGGCGGCCGAAGGTCCGCGGGAAGCCGGGGAGAGTCGGGCCAACGAGGTCGATGGCGGGGAGATGGTGTGGGTGCCTGCGGGGACGCTCCGGATGGGTTGCGATGACTGCGAAGACGAGGCACCCAGCCATGAGGTGGAGGTGGACGGCTTCTGGATCTACAAGCGCCCGGTAACGCAGGAGCAGTGGGTGAAGTTCAAGGGGGCGACGACCGAGCCCGGTACGGTATGGCCTCGACCAGCGCAGTGGGAGCGGGGCGACGAGCACGCCAGTCTCCCGGTTGCCGGTGTCACCTGGGAGGAGGCGACGGCGTACTGCAAGTGGGCTGGGGCACGATTGCCGACGGAGGCGGAGTGGGAATGGGCGGCCTGCGGCCCCGAGAGTGCCGTGTATCCCTGGGGAGACACCTGGGACGAATCGAAGGCGAACACCAAGGAGAACGGGCAGTTCGAGCACACCGAGACAGGAACGGCTGGCAATAGCTGGTGTGATGCACAGGACATGAGCGGGAACGTGTTTGAATGGTGCAGCAGCCTGTTCCAGCCGTACCCGTACGACCCCGAGGACGGACGAGAAGATCCGGAAGCAGCGGGGGACCGAGTGCTGCGAGGAGGGTCGGCTACCACCGATGCCCACTGCGCGCGAGCGTCGTACCGCTGTGCTCCGAACCCTCTGGCTCGGCTGACGAGTTTGCGCCCAGTTCAGGAGGGGTAACGACGAATCGCGGCGCTGTTGCGCTCCGCGACTAACTCCGGGGCGGGCGCTCGCCCTCCGCCATGCAGGAGGGAGGGAGTAGGGGCGTGGAGAAGCCTCGGGGCACTCACCGCGGGGCCACTGCCCGCCAGGCCCTGGATGGAGAACTTTCGTGCCCGCTGAAGATGACATCCTGGCACACTTGGATCCCGCCGTTCGGCAACGCATCGAGGCGGACAGAAGCCGGTTTGAGCCCTTCCTCGGCCTCCTGAGCGCCTGGAAAGCGGCTGTGGATGAGCACCTGTCGCGGGTCGAGCACAACGTCTCCGGGCGGCTGGCCGAGGAGTTCTTCCCCCAGGGCGACTGGCGTTTCCCTGCGCAAACGATCGCAGTGCCGGACGACCTGCGCGACCGCGAAGTCTCATCAGAGATGCCATTCACAGACCCGCTGACCGGGTCAACCTGGACCCCCTGCGGTCCCGGCTGGACGCTGCCCTCAGAGATCGCGCGCTGGACCCTCGAGCGCGGCCCGCAGGACCAGTACGCACTCCTCTGTGATGTCCGCTACGAAGATCCCAGTCCTGACTCCCCGCCGATCACGGCGGAGCGGGGCCAGATCGCCTTTGTGCACGGCAGCGAGGTTCTGGTCGCGGCCCTTGCAGATGCGGAGTGGGCGGTCCAGTACCCGGAAGGGCCCTTGCAGCCGATTGCCGCAGACCGGTATCAGGGCTACCTGGCCTTCGAGCAGGAGATGGGCGTGGCTGAAGGGGTGCAACGTCACCTGGAGGCGTGGTTGCCTCCCTGCCATCCCTATTCACGCAAGTTCCTGCACCTGCATCCCCGATCGACGTCGCCGGAGCAACCCGAGGCCGGCCAATGGCAGTGGCTCGACGAGGTGGCTCCCTTTGAGCCCCCGCAGGATGAACCCACGCTACGGCTGGCGGCGATGGTCAACGAGGCTACAGCTGACGCTCTCGAGTCGAGAGCCGATGAGAGCCCCTTGATCCTGAATGCCATCCCGCTGGGGCAGATGTCGGTGCTGCTGCAGCCGATCGTGGACACGCTCCATGCTGTGGGGGATGCCTACAAGGTCACCTTCTCGAGGTGCTCGAACTTCTTCGCGGCCGCCGCCCGGGCGGGGGGAGTCGTGCATCAGGCCCGTTTCGTACGGACCCCTGTCAGGGACCCCCGGCGGGCGAGCCGAGCCGGACAGGAAGCGTGGAGCGTTGACGTGACGTGCGACCAGACGGCGACTGAGGTGAAGGTCTACCATCAGTGTCTCGGCGAGGAATCGAACCCGGGCCGCGACCGCCCGGAGCGCCTGACTCGCCCGATGGGACAACGCTTCTCGGTTCCGCTCCCCGCCCTCGGCGCCATGAACGTGATGTCCGCTGCCGAAGGCGCCGTGGGAGCCCGGCGCCACTGGTACCACAATCTGCTCCGCCCCAGACTCCTGACCGAAGGCGACGTTCGCCAGATCCTGGCGGACCTCCCCGTCTGCCGCGATTACTTCGACCTGGAGCAAACAGCAATCCAACTGGACGTGCTCAGCGAGCCCTGGGTGCAACGCACGCCCTGGGACACATACCTGTGGCCCTCGATCGTCTCCGAGCAGTCCCTGCTGGAGTTGCGCACAAGCTACCTGACGGCCACGCGGGTGCCGATCGTCCCGGTGCTCAGACTCCATCTGCAGCCGAGGCGGCATGACGTCGCCGCCTTCCTGTTGGAGGACCTCGCCCGCTACGCCGCTTCCTTCCTGTCGCGCTACTTCATGGTCGGCTGGTACCGCATCGAGGGCCGGGTGGTTGAGTCATCTTGAGAGAGTCCCTCATACCCAGTCTGTCGTCATTCAACGGGCCGAGCTACGTGCTCCGCGCGATCGAGGTCTTGAACGCCCTCGGCGTACCGGAGACGAACGTGCGTCTGTTACCCGTCATCGATCACTTCGCGCAACGGGAGGTGGTGTTCTACCAGGACCGCCTGACCCGTGAGGGTGCGTCTCTGGAGGACATCGACCTGGCGACGCTCTTCGTTCGTCTCGGCATCAATGTACGGGACGACAACCGGCTGGGCTGGCTCGTGCCGCTGGTGGTGGCTGGGCTGCCGCCGGATGGCGTGAGCGATGGGGCCAGTGCCGACCTGCCTCCCGAGGGCTCTGAGGAGTTGTCGGCCGCCGAACGGGTCCGCCGGTGGGCTGTTGGGCACTACGCGGAGTTGCACGAAAGGGTCCCGGATTGGACGAACCAGTCACCCGTGGTGCGGCTTGCGGCACAGCTATGTACCCGGTTCCCGGAGCTGAGGGAGCAAGCCCCGCCGGACGAGTCGGCAACCGGCTACATCCGCGCAGGATCGTTCGAGAGCGACTACCGTGCCGATCCGAGGGCCGCGGTCCAGCCGGTCATCCAGCAAGGCCCCCCGGCGGACGCATCCTCGGAAGGGCGGGCCCACAGCCGGCTCGCGGAAGACCTGGCGGAGCTGTTTTTCACCCGGGTGTTCCTGGCTGTCGCCTGTGGCGACATGCTGGGCGGGTTCGACTTCGACCATGGTGTCCAGCCGGAGGGCCGGAGGATCAGTGTGACGGTGGATGCCGAATCGGGGATTGAGGCTGTTGCGGAGTGGCTGAACTGCTATCCCCATCTCACCGGCCTGGAACCGTCGTCCGAGGTGGATGCGGAGGCCGAGCAGAAGGTCTGGGAGCAGTACTTCCGTGACCATCCAGAGCGCGCGAACCTGTTCGTGACCGCTGCCGATCAGTGGACCGCGGAGGACCCCGGCGTAGCGGCCATCCACCAGGAGATCCGCGATCAGTATCGGGCGGGGAGAGCGGAGGAGATGACCCCGGACGAGATGCTCTCCCTGGCGCGGAAGCACTTGCCCGATTACGTCCCGGACTACCCGCAGCAGAGGTCGGTGACGGGCGGTCTGAACCTGGGAGGTATCCTGCTAGGGCTGATACACCGGTGGCTGGAACATGGCCCCTTCCTCGGTGTCACACGAGAGGATCTGCAGCGGTTTGACCCGGCTCAGCAAGTGGTCCTGTCCGCCCTGCTGCTACAGCGCCGACAGGTCTACGACTACCGTGCGCTCTTCCTGACGGCAGCTCGCTTGCTGATCCACCGCAACATCGCCGTCGAGACGGAGCAGCTCGTCCACCATCCCGGTCCGCTGGGTACGGCCTTGGCGCAGCCCGGGAAGACCCTGGCCCTCGCAGGCGCGGCCGCCCTGCATGCCCCCGAAGCCGTGGTTCGCATTCCGTTTGATCGAACACGCGGCGAGGAGGCGGAGGACATGGAGGCGAAGCTGAATACAATCCGCCGCTTGTTCATGCCCGTCCACGTCCCAATCCGCTACGAGTGGGGGGTCAACTGGATTGACCTCGACCGGCCGACCTTCCCCCTCGATCCGAGTGCCGTCACGGAAGAGCTCTGGGGCGACATGACGGGCTACCTGAAGAGCCGGGCCGCCTGGATGCCTGCCGAGGATCGTCCGGAGGAGACCCCATCATGACCGATTTCCGCCTCGCCTCTATTGACTGGGAGAGTGTACGGCTGCTCCACGGTGAGCACCTGAGTCACGAAACGACCTATGTTGAGGATTTGATCCGGTGGGTCCTCCATTCCGGACTCCCGGCCGGCATCATCCACATGGGCCCAGACAGCCTCAGCGTCCGTCAATCTTCGACCACAACGTATCGCGTGACGCTCCGTCATTGCCGGGCCACCACGCTGCAGGGGTACTGGGTGCACATTGCCGATGAGGAATCCAACCCAGAGTTCGATCTGGACATGGAGCACTACCTCGATCAGGAGGAGCAAGCGGTCGGTCTATACCTTGGCGTAGACACCCAGGAGAAGGAAAGCAAGGACCATGCGCCGGGGCGTAGCGACGCGTTGCTGGAGTGCAGTTCGCGGTGGCCCAAGTACCTGCTAGACACCAACCAAAGGTCCGACCACAGCGACTGGCTGCAGATCGCACAGGTGGTGAACCGGGGAGGGGAACTGGTTCTGGATGAGGCCTTCATACCGGCTTGCCACCACCTGGACAGTCACCCGGCGTTGCTCCAGGCAGTCACAGGGATTCGCGATGTGGGCGCGAGGGGTCTGACCACGCTCGCGAAGTACGAGCCGGCAGCCGTCCCGGAGAACGTGTCCTTCAGAGCCGGCCTGTTCGCCTCCGCCCTGGCGCCGGCCGCGACCGTGGTGGACCTGAGGGCGGGCCCCCATGCGTATGTGGAACGCATGTGCAGCGTATTGAGGGCCAGCAGCAGCCTCGCCAGGCTGTGTCCGCGGGATACCGCCTACCGTGACGACGCGATTGCCGCCATCGACAAAGCCCTCAGTCACACGGAGGGCGAGGGCGATCTGCTGCTCGGGCCCACGCTTGCCGATATCAGGAGTGCCCTGGAGAAGCTGTTGGAGCTTTACGAGCGGCTCGCGGCCGCACCCGCCCCTACGCCGCCCCCGGAGCGCAAGGATCACGGAGAGAGGATCTTCCGTAAGATCAAATGAGTACGACAACTCCCTCGTTCAGTCCTCTTCGATGTTTGCCACGGTGGCTGGTGGTGCCGTTTCTCCTGTTTGCGGTCGGCGGGTTCTTCCTGGGCCGGTGGCTGAATGCGCTCCCGGTGGTCACCATCAAGGCCACTCGCCTCGGGAAGGTCGTGGCAGCCAAGGTGTACCGCGGTGAGGCAGAAGTGGGCGATACTCCTTACGTATACCGGGGTAAGCGCGGCGAGACCCTGAAACTCACCGTCAAACACGAGACCCTGACAAAGAACCTGGAGTTGACGCTGCAGAGAGGCCGGCGCGAGGAACTGGTCGAGTTCCACCCGATGCGTCTGGAGTTCAGGGCCTACGACACGTTGGGCCGGCCAGTACCCAGGGCGTTCATGAAGACACCGGAGCGCCCCGACGTCTGGGCCCCGATGACGGCGGGTCCCGCCAAGCTCACGCGGGATGTAGGCACCGTGCTGGAAGTCATCTACAAGTCGGAAGATCCGAAGTACAAACCTCAGCATCTTCGGACCCAACCGGTCACCTGGCAAGCCAAGGAGGCCTTCGACGCGTGGCTCGAGAGCGGCCTGGAGACGGAGCTTCGGGAGGAGGACCAGTACTACGGGAACTGGGACGGCATCATCCAACAGATACTCAGCGAAAGCAGCGATGCCGCCCACGAGTACCCACTCGTCTTCGTTGCGCCCGAGCACTGGCATGGCCCCAGAGTGGCCCCAAAGACCCGGACGAACTCCGACACGCCGAAGCCCGACGATCCCGACGGGCCCGACATTCCCCTATCCTACGAAAAGACCACCAGCAAGCGCCTACTCACAGAGGCTGATCTGAAGGGCAAGACAGCCGAAGCCCTGAGGATCACCAAGAATGAGCCGTACGCCCGACATGGCTACAAGTTCAGTAGCAGCGACCTGCTCGGGCATTTCCAGAAGTTCGAATGGTACCGGCCCACCACGACGGACCAGGACGCCGTGTACGCCGAGTGCAGTCAGATCGAGAAGTCCAACATCGACTTTCTCACGGAACGCGAGTGAGGTGCACGCCATCGCTGTGAGGGTCCATGCGCGAGCGGAATGAGCCATGCGGCAACGGAGAGACCGCCGACCCAGGCCCGTCTTCCGCTTGGCCTGTCTGATCCTGTGCATCATCGCGGTGCTCTTGCTCGCCGTCTATGGAGTCTGGCGACGGCGCAGAGCCGGGCCGGATGGCACAACGTCCAATCAGACCGCCTCGGCAGACATCACTTCCCAGTCCACAGCCATGGCGGCCGTCCTCGAAGTGCGTTGCACGAACGCCAAGGCCGAAGTCCTGATTGATGGCAAGCACAGCGGCAAGACGCCCCTGACTCTCCCCTGGCGCGTCACATCCCACAAGCCCAAAACATTCCGTGTTTCGCTCCAGGCTGATGGGTTCCAGCTCTACGACGAACAGGTCGAGATGCAGCCTGGGGCATGGCGGCGACTTGAGGTGACACTCCCGCCGGAGACCGGGCCTTCCGGGCGACTCGCGGGCAAGGTCGTGTGCATCGATCCCGGGCACCCATCAGAGATCAACGATGGTCTGGCCATCCTGCACGGCACTTCAGAAAACCACATCAACTGGCTCGTCGCACTCAAGCTTAAGGAGTATCTTCAGGCAGCGGGTCTGAAAGTGGTGATGACAAAGGAGTCTGAGCGAGAGCTGGTGAGGAACCGGCGGCGAGCCGAGATCGCCAATGACGCGGGCGCGGAACTGATGGTACGCCTGCACTGCGATACGGGCGCCCCAAGCGCCAAGGGGTTCGCGCTCTACTACCCTGACCGCGCGGGTCGGAAAGGCGACGACGAAGGTCCGCCGGAGTTCGTGCGTGAAGGGAGTCGCCAGGCAGCCCAGAGCCTGCACCGCAGCCTGGTCGCCAGCCTGTCAAGCGTTCTGCGCGACAACGGCGTACTGACCGACATTCGCACCGCCATCGGGAGCAAGCAAGGTGCGCTTACCGGGTCCATCTACTCGCGGGTGCCGGTGGTTACCATCGAGATGGTCTTCCTGACCAATGCCGCTGATGCCGAGTTCATCAAGGCGGAGGAAGGCCAGCGCCGCATGGCAAGGGCACTGGCTGACGGGATCGTGGACTTCGTTGGTAGCCCTCAGTGACGGGCCTACCGGCAGCCCGATCGGCTCGAGGGGCCCTACAGCTCGACGTGGCAGGCAGGGATCAGCGACGGGGTCAGCGAATTCAAGGAGGACGCTTTCGTCAAGCGCGCGATAGCCCTGTGGACCCAGGCGCGGGAACGGTCGCGGCGGGCGTCTAATGCTGCGTAGAGAGTGAGAGCGGCGATGTGGGGCATGCTACGGCTGCTGTTCCTGCCGTTCATAGCGTTCCAGAGGCTCGCGGGGTTCGTCCGCATGGGCTCGCGGCGGGTTGGCGGGAAGAAGCAAGCCCGAGCGATTGCGAAGGGCCCGACCAAAGCCAGTCTCACCGTCCGCGGCTACGAAGACCTTGGCGAGCCGCTGACCGCTGTGCGTCCGGAGCGCGACGAAGAGGCCAGAGCAGGCTTCGCCCCTGGAACAGTGTGGAGCGGCACGGAGATAGGGGTTCCGCTTGCCAACCCAAGCGACAGACCCTACTGGTATCGGGTGACGGTGACCGATCTGGCCCGTACCGAGTACGAGATACAC
>CBFDAZ010000102.1:0-10909 GCA_965602825.1 uncultured bacterium | reverse complement strand
GCCAGCGGGAGCGCCGACGACTTCATCCACGTACGGCTCGACCCCAGGGTCAATGTGCGGGTCGAGAACGGCGAGGCGCCGGCCACCAACTGGCAGCGAACGCTCACTGACTGGGTCGGCTTCCCGCCGAATGAGGCTCACGAAGCGGTCCTGCGCATGGACAAGAGCACCTTCCGGCTGACCGTTGACGGCAAGGAGTGCGGCTCAGGGCCTCACGAGCTTCGGTTTGGCCTTGGGTACATCGACCTAGGGCTGTACAGCGGGCACGGCGGCCACGGGGACGTCTGCTCGTTCGACGAGATCGAGGTGCGCGAAGCGCCGGCCGAGTAGTCGTGAACTGTAGCAACAACGGGCCTGCGCTGGCGAGGTCCGTGCGGACCGATTGATGCTTGCAGGAGACGAGGGTCGACAAATGAGAGCCTACGTCCTTCTGTGGTCGGGGCTTGCCGTGATTTGTGCGGGAGCCGACGGGTACGCCGCACAGGCCATGCTCACCGACTTCGAGTCGCCGGTCGCGCTGCAGCGGACGGGAGTGGGCATGGAGCCAGGCTGTGGTGTTGCTCGGAGCGACGAGCAAGCCCACGGCGGGAAATACTCAACTCGGATCGCGTATGAGTTCGTCACCAAGGAGGGCCGGCAGTACGTTGCCCTCGGGACATCGCTGCTGATGGCCGGCCATGTCTCCGCTGTCTCGGCGTGGTTCTTGGGGGACGAATCAGGCCTTCCCATTGTGCTGCGCGTCACCGACACTGGCGGCGAGGTTCACCAGTACCGCTGGGGCCGGCTGGACTTCAGCGGGTGGCGAGAGCTCACTGCCGAACTGAAGAGCCCACTGGTCATCTACGGGGGAGATACGAACCAGACAATCGACTGGCCGATCCGGCTCACACAGCTCATCGTCGATCACGGGCCCGAGCCGGCCGAGGGCGTGGTGTATGTGGATGATATTACCTACTCAACGGATGCCGACGCCAGGCAGTTGGTCTCCGCAACGGTGCGTGGAACCCAGCCCGGGAACGTCTACGTTCTGAACGACCTGCCCCCGGAGTTCTCGGTCGAGGTCCAGAACGCATCAGCGGATGCTGAGGTCGAGGGAACAGTCAGCATCCGGCTGGTCGGTCCCGACGGGGAGCGGTTGGCCGAAGGGCGTGAGTCGTGCAGCCTTGCCCCCGGAGGCCGCGCGGAGTACGCCGGGATGACGTTCGATCCCCGGCGAGCCGGTCTGTTCCGCGTGGAGGTCGCTCTGCAGGACGCAGGAGGCACGCGTGAGTTGACGTCGGTACCCGTGTGCGTCCTCCCCGATGAGGGAGACACCGTGCTCGACCCCGGCTCACCCTTCGGCGCGTGCACGCACTTCGCCCAGGGCAAGGGGCGCCTCCCGGACACCATGCGGCTCATGGCGCGGGCGGGCATCAAGTGGCTGCGCGATGAGTGCTCGTGGGCCGGGGTGGAACGGGAGAAGGGTGTCTACCGATTCCCGGAGATCACCGAGCAGTACCTGAGCGCCGCGAAAGACCATGGCATCACCCCGCTGATCATCTTCGACTACGGCAATCCGCTGTACGATGATGGCAACGGGCCAACCAGCGACGAGGCCCAGGCCGCCTTTGGCGAGTACTGCTACCAGATGGTGCAGCGCTTCAAGCACCTGTGCAAGCACTGGGAAGTCTACAATGAGCCGAACATCGGCTTCTGGAAGCCAAAGCCCGATCCGGAGGCCTACGCGCGCCTGCTGAAGATCGCGTACGCCGCCGCCAAACGGGCTGATCCTGACTGCACTGTCGTTGGCGTGTGCACCGCGGGAACGGATCTGAAGTTCATCCGAGCGGTGCTCGAGGACACGGGCTCGGAGCCCATGGACGCCCTCTCCATCCACCCGTACCGCTATCCCCGGTCCCCCGAGGCGAGTGGCTTCACCGATGAGGTGACCCGCGCCCGCGACCTGCTGGCGGAGTTCGGTGGCCGCGACCAGCGGCTGTGGCTGACCGAGATCGGCTGGCCGACGCATGTCGGGCCCCGTGGCCTGTCGGAGGACGCCTCCGCGCGCATGCTCGTCCGGATGTACGTACAGGCGATGTCACTGCCCTTCGTCGGGCCAATCATCTGGTACGACTTCCAGAACGACGGGATGAACGCCGAGTACAACGAACACAACTTCGGACTCATTCGGTGGGATGACTTCTCGGCCAAGGCTGGCTACCTCGCCTACCGCATGATGACGCGTGCCCTGGCGGGCAAGGCCTTCGCGCGCCGCCTGGACTTGGATGACAGGGCCGCTTACGCCTACGTGTTCGCGGCGGATGATGAGAAGACGATCGTGGCCTGGTATGCGCCGGCAGAAGAAGCGGAGGGAGACGACGAGCCGCGCCATTCAGTCGCCTTGAGGCTCGACGGAAACACCGCCGAGGTCTCCGCGATCGCGGGACAGATCGAGACGATTGCGTTGGGCGACGGAACGCTGCCGGTGACCCTGACCGGATCTCCCGTGTTCATCCGGGGCCCGTTCGGCGAAGTGAAGGCCGCCGAGGCTCCGCTGCACCTGAGACTTGGGGAGACGAAGGGCGTTCGGGCCGGGAGTGAGGTGAACGGCTCTCTGGAGGCCCACGGGCTGGCGGGCAGGCCTATCGAGCTGAGCGGGCCCTGGGAGATCGTGCCCTCCACCTGGCGGCCCCAGGAGGCCAATGACCGCACACCCTTCCGGTTCCGCGTCCCGCTCGGTGCCGCTGCGGGGCGCTACGCACTGAACGCACACTGCACCGGACAAGGCCCGGCGGCGGCCCTTGGCCGCTCACCTTCCGCCTCGGTATCGGTTGCGGTTACCTCAGCTCTCGAGTACGCGGTCACGTTTGAGGCGGCCGCCGAGCGGCTACACGCCTGGTGGGTCATCCGCAACCGCTCGCCTGTCGATATGGTAGACGTGTCCGCCGCACTGCGCACACTGGGGGGCGAGCCGACTGATGCAGACTCGGCGCGGTTGCCGAAGGCCGGCAACCTGAAGGCCGGGATCGCCCTGCCCGTGGAGGCCTTCGCCCCTGCGGCGATCCAGGTGATTCAGGCGGACATACGCGGACAGTCAGCCGCCGGGGACGAGCTGGCTCGAGCACACACGTTCACCACGAGCGTCTGGCCTGTTGGCCCCGCGGCCGCGCCCATCGCGGTGGACGGTGGCTTGAGCGAGTGGCCCGAATTGCCCATCCGGCTGCCTGTCACGTTGGAGGCAGTGGCGCTGGATCAAGGCGCCGCGCACGGCCGCTTTGCCCTGACGGGCGAGCATGAATGGCGTGGTACCGGGGATTGCTCGGCGGCAGTGGGCCTGGCCTATGACGACGAGCGCCTGTGCGTGGCAGTGAATGTCACAGACGACGTCCATGCGCAGCCGGAGACGGGGGGCGACGTCTGGCAGGGAGACAACGTCCAGCTCGCCATCGACTTCCGGCCGTCGCGGGAACTGCCAGGGAATGGGGAGCAGGAGCGCCGTCAGACATGCGAGATCGGGCTGACGCTGGGCGAGCGCGGCCCCGAGGTGTTCCGCTGGCTGCCCTTTGGCGGACCTGACGGCGCCGAGGGCGATATCACCAAACACGTGGAGTTCGCCGCAGTCCGCGAGGGACCTGAGACACGCTACGAAGCGACCATCCCGTGGAGTTCGCTGCTCCCGCCCCGGGGATGGGAGCCCGCCGGCCCCCATGCGTCGGGACGCTCCCCGGTCCTCGGATTCGCCCTCATCGTCAACGACAACGATGGCTCCGGGCGCAAAGGCTGGCTGCAGCTCTACGACGGCATCGGATACGGCAAGGACCCCGACAAGTACGGTCTGATCATCCTCGCCTGAGCGGTTCGCGCCCTGAGCACGGCAAGCGGCGCGGCAGGACGTTGCCCGTCTCCGTCAGCCGGTCCTGCGGCACTCCGCGCAGCTCGAGGTTGAGCCCCTGCTGTTCGAGACCATCCCGCTGGTTGTCGAACGGCTCCGGATCGCTCATCAGACCGAACCAGACCCCTCCTCCGCGACGGCGTCCAGGTCCGGAGTCTGCACCGCGGGGCGCCCGGCGCATCCCGGAAGACTCCCCGGATTCTGGTCGGTGATGAAGACAAGAAAGCTCGGCTGCGCGCCCGATCGGGCTTTGTCTCGTGGCATAGCGTTCCTTCCTTCTCATTGCTTGCGACGGGACTCCTTACGTTTCGGGCAGTTGGCCTCTGTCCCCTTGTTGGCCCAATGGGGGCAGGACTGCGACGGCAGATGGCGAAGTTCCTGACATGCGGAGGTAGTCTGGCGGCACAGTGATGCCGCCCGCTTCGAGGAGCACCATGCCGAAGATTGTGAAGTGTCCCCATTGCGGGGCACAGAATCCGTACTCGCTCCTGATCACCGTATGCCAGCAGTGCAAGGGCGACCTGTCCGGCGTAGAGCCCTCCGACGAACCGGTCGAGCAGGACACGGTTCAGGCCGCACCACCCGAGGCCCTTGCCGCCGCCCGTCCGGAGGCAGCGCCGGCGGAACCGCCGCCCCCGGCTCCATCTGGAAGGGAGGCGCCTTCGCTCGTCACTACTGAGACTTCGGGGATAGACCCGACGACGAAGGGCGTCCAACCCGCGGTGGCTCTGCCCGAGCGCGAGGTGCCGGTCACCGGTGTTGACCAGCCTCCGGTGGTACCGAGCCCCTCTGCCGCAGCGAGGGCCGGACCGGCCGGGCGCGCCGATTCGCGGGTGATCTGCGGTCGGTGCGGCTACACTAACGTGGCGGGGGCGGTCACCTGTGTGCGGTGCAAGACGGCACTGCAGGCTGGCGGGGGGACGGAGCCCGGGGACTTGCGCTCCTGCCCCCGGTGCGGCCAGAGACAGGACGCCCGGCGCAACTCCTGTGAGAAGTGCGGGATGCACTTCGTCGGGCCGGAGGCCAGCGCGTCAACCGCGCTCACAGAGCAGCCGCTGAGCAGGGCGCCCAAGGGCTCGGCCGAACAAGCAGTCAAGGCGTGTGCGGTCGCCGCCGGATGTTTCGTTGTCTTCCCGGTGGCGCTCTGGCTTCTGCTGTGGTTCATCTCCTGGGGTGCGTCGCGATAGGCGAGCGAAGGTCGGGGTGGTGTGAACCTCACCCGCGTTCAGCAATCGCTGTTAGCCGTTGCTTTGCTTTGCATCATCGGGGCGCTGGCTGTCGGGGTGTACGGGCGCTCCGTCCGGCGGTCCACTACGTCCCCGGTCTACACCCCTCCCCGCGCGCCCTCGCTTCCGCCAACCATCGTGGTCCACGTGGTGGGGGCGGTGAGCACCCCCGGTCTGCACACGCTCCCGCGGGGAGCCCGGATTCAGGATGCAGTGCGCGCGGCCGGAGGCTTCACGGCTGCCGCCGATCAGCAAGCAGTCAACCTGGCGGCTCCCATTGATGATGGTCAGAGGATTGAGATCCCCGAACTGACGCCTCGACCGTCCACAACTCCCAGCGGCGGGTCGGAGCCGCGCACGCGCCTCATCAACCTGAATACGGCGAGTGCCGGGGAATTGGCTGAACTGCCTGGGATTGGGCCTGAGCTTGCAGCGCGCATTGTCGGCCATCGCCTGCAGTATGGGCCCTTCCGGAGCGTTGATGCTCTGGAGTCAGTCCCTGGGATCGGTCCGAAGAGACTGGCTCAACTGCGGCCGCACGTTACCGTGCGGTGACGGCGGCCAGCCGTCCGTACGAGCTCCGGGAAGAGCCTGATGGGAACGCTCTCGCCGTGCAATCCCGCCGACGTTACCTTCCCTCCCAGTCGTGACCATTGGTGGCCGCTGACCGATCGCCCGATCCTGGGCCTGAGCGTGCTGTTCCTCGCCGGCATGTGGATGGGGAGTCGCTGGCCGGTGGCCGGCCTCTGGGTCGCACTGGGGTTGCTCGGCGGTGCCGGAGGGCTGGCTGTACGTCGAGGCTGGTTGGGTAAGGCGGCCGTGTGCCTGGGCGCCTTTGCGTCTGGAGCCTTGCTTTACACCTATCAGCACCGGCCCCGACCCGACGACCTGGCCCTGCTCGCCAAGGATGGGTCAACGGCTGTCGTCGAGGGCTTTGTCGCGGCTGAACTGCCTCAAACGACCGATGCGCGCAGGCTGATGGTGGTGGCTCGGACACTGGAGGTCTCCGCACAGCGGCAACCGGTTTCCGGGAGGCTGTTGGTGCGGGCCCGCGGCATCGAGGGACCGTTGGAGGGGCTGACCGTCCGCTGCGAAGGAAGGCTAATCCGACCGGCGACGAGCACCAACCCCGGGCAGTTCGACTACTGGGCCGCGCTCGCACGTCGGCACATCGGCGTCATCCTGAATGCCGAGAGCCTCGTTCCCGCCGATCCGGCTCCTCTCCAGATCGCCCTGCGGGTCCGTCGGGCTGCTGCTGCGCTCCGCCGGGCAATCGTGCAGCGGATCCGTCGGTCAATGCCCGGCGCAAACCCGGACCTCTACACGGGTCTGCTGGCGGGGATTGTGTTCGGACTGGAGGTCACGCCGGTGCCGGCGGCGACGGCGGAGTCATTCCGGAAGACCGGCACGATCCACCTTCTGGTGGTCTCTGGGGCTCAGATAACGATGATCGTCTCGGCGGTGCTGTTCCTGCTGCGGGCCGGGAGGATCCGATGGTGGCACGGTGCGATCGCGGCGCTTCCTCTGGCGTTCTTCACGCTGATGGTCGGCATGGGACCGTCTGTCGCTCGGGCGGTCGCAATGTGTGCGATATTCCTGATCGGCCGGATCGGCCGGGTTGACTACGATCCATACACTGCCCTCGGCCTGGCGGCGACCGTGATCTGTGTCTTCGAGAGCGATGCCCTATTCTCCATCGGCGCTCAACTGTCGTTTGCCGCGACCTTGGGCGTACTGGTTGGCATCACATCGCTGCCTCGGGTCGGCTGGGCCGGGAACCGAGTGGCTCGCGGGGGTCTGGTGGTTGCCGCCGGCGCCGCCGGGTCCTGGCTCATGGTCACCCCACTGCTGGCGTATCACTTCTCTGCGTTCCCACTTCTGGGTGCCATCGCCAACCTCGTGAGCGTCCCGCTCTGCGCCCTGGTCATGGTATGTGCTGCCATAGTCATGCCGCTCTCCTTCATCGCGCCCGTCGCTGCCTCGATCCCCGCGTGGGGTGCCCGGTCGCTCATCGGCCTGATGGTGACGGTCAACGAGCTCTGCGCAGGGCTGCCCTGGGCCTACGCGTCAGCGGCGCACTTCTCAGCACTGGCCTGCGCCTCGTGGTACGGCGTCCTCGCAATCGGCGCCCTTGTAGTACGCGGGCGATGGTGGGAGGGGCTGACGCCCAAACGCCTTGCGCTCATAGGGGTTGGCCTGGCCCTCGTTCTGTCCCTGTGGTTCGCGATCAGTGCCTATCGACCAGGTGAGCTTGTCGTCACCTTCCTGGATGTGGGCCACGGGCAGTGCTGTATCGTGGAGTCCCCATCGGGCCGTACTATGATGGTCGATGGCGGGAGCGGCTACTCGGCGCGGGAGGGTCAACGCTGTGCGCGCGATATCATCCTGCCCTTCCTCGCCCATCGGAACATCGACCGCCTCGACATCGTCGTCCTCACTCATCCCGACGCCGACCACTGCAATGCGCTGGCGTCGATCGTGGGCGAGGTCCCTGTTGGCTTGATCCTGGAGAGCTTTGCGGCGCCCGACCACAAGCTCTACTCACAGCTCGCCGCGGTCGCGGCGCACCGGCACGTCACAATGACGCCGACCTTTGCAGGGGGGCGTATCGACCTGGGAAATGGTGCGGACGCCAGCGTGCTGTGGCCGACCGGCACGCCATCCGATGGGACGTTCAGCGACAACAACCGCTCTGTCGTCTTGCTGCTGCGGTACGGCGAGACCCGGATCTTACTGACCGGCGACATCGAGCAAGAGACTGAAGCGGAGCTCGTCAAGCGCCGGGCACCCTTGCCGGCCGATCTGCTGCAGGTGCCCCATCACGGGGGCGCCCGGTCATCGAGCGAGCCATTCCTCGACCGCGTCCGCCCGCAGGGCGCCGTGGTCTCGTGCGGGTCGGGCGACCCCGACCACCCGCATCCTGCAACACTCGGCAGGTATCGCGAGCGCGAGATCCGTGTGCTGCGAACCGACCTCGATGGAGCCGTGGCCGTGATATCCGACGGGACCCAGGTCACGGTGCGGCCCCACGTGAGGCATCGAAGGGCTCAGAACCGCTCGGCGGCCTCGTCGCGGGCTCGCGCGACGGCCTCCAGCACGGCCTCCGGATTCTGCTCGCCGGTCGCTATTGCCTCGGCGGGGAGCTTGTCCGCCACGGCGCTCAGCATCTCGCGGGCCAGTCGTGATCGGACGTCCCGGTCGAGCTCAGAGCGCCGGTCGAGGAACCGCCGGATGCTGCTCAGTTCGGCGGCCGTGAGGCTTCGGGCGGCAGACCTGGCCACCGACCCGAGCGCCTCGGCGGCGCCTTCCGCTCTGTCCGGACGGTCGCCGACCTCAGTCAGGCTGGTCTCGCGAAGCTTGACGACCACAGTTCCGGCCGCCAGATCCCCCAGGCGCTTCCCATGTCTCTGGAAGAACGACACCGTCCCTCCAACGAAGTAGAGGTAGGGCAGGAAGTCGACGATGCGCACGGTATTGCGAATCAGGACATCGAGTAGGGACACCGGTGTGCCGTCGTCCCGCATGACGCGCAGCCCGGCCGCACGTTTCCCTGGAGTCTGGCCGCTCCATGAGACCTCAAAGATGGTAAAATAGACCACGACGAGAAGCAGGGGGCCGCCTACGATGATGGCGATCGCGACTGACATGGACTGCGCGATGGTGACCTGCAGCGACACCGCGAGAAGGACGACCGCGGCTATCGTCAAGGCAATGATCAGGTGGTCGAGGAACGCGGCAACCATGCGCGAGCTCGGGCCAGCGACCTCGTAGGAGAGTGTGACGTGTTCCGGCGTCTCGATCGTTACGCGTTGGTCGTCCAAGGAGTCAACCAGCCTTTACGCACTGTGAGGGTACCTTCGTGGATCCGTTCGTTCGCACTCATCAGGCGGCCTGGGAACGGCTCGGAGAGATACTGAAGCGTATCGAGGCCTCCGGCCTGCAGGCACTCGAGTTCGACGAGTTGGAGGACCTCGGCCGCCTCTATCGCCAGACGGCGACCCACCTGGCCCAGGCCAGATCGGAGCACCGGGATGCTCGGGTCGTCGAGCATCTGAATCTGCTGGTCGGACGAGCCCACGCGATCATCTACCGGCGCCGGCGTCGCCGAGCATTCCGGCCGTGGCGCTTCTTTGCCGTTGAGTTCCCCCAGGTGTTCAGGCGAACCTTCCGCTTCACCGTCGCCTCGGCCGTGCTGTTTGTGGGCAGTGCGCTGTTGGCCTACGCCCTGGTCACGCTCGACCCTGGCTGGGCGGCCCACACCGCCCCGGAGGGTCTCGCCGACGCGATTGAGGACTTCCTGGATCTGGGCAAGCCCGCGGGGGAGTACTTCGCTCATGCTCACCGGGAGCTGGGGAGTGGCGGGCTGTCGGCGCTGCTGTGGACCCACAACCTCCAGATCGGGGTAGTGGCCTTCGCTCTGGGGATCGGGCTGTGCATCGGCACCGTGTGGGCCCTGACGACGAACGGCATGATGGTGGGTAGCGTCATCGCCGTCGGCGCCCTTCGCGCCCAGACGGCGGACGTGTGGGCCATCATCGCCCCACACGGGGTTCTCGAGCTATCGGCCATCATGATCTCCGGCGGCGCCGGCCTGATGCTCGGCTACAGCGTGATCAACCCCGGTGATCTGACGCGCCGGGATGCAGTAGTCACGGCAGCCCGGGATGCTGTAAAGCTGGTGCTGGGGGCGGCGCCGATCTTCCTCGTGGCCGGGTGTATCGAGGGTACACTTAGCCCGATTGCTGGGGGCCTATTCGCCGAGAACGGCGTACGTATTGCCTTTGGGGTCGGGACGGGTCTCGCGCTCGTCTGGTACCTTGCCTTGGGCGATCGACTGCTCTCCCGTCTTCCGGGCGCACGAAAGGCCTCGGATCGCACTGCTAGACACGCAGCCTCTCCTTCAGCTCCAGGTAGCGATTGACCAGTGCGACCGTCAGCTCCCCCGCTGGTGTCTCCAGGACGTCGGCCCCACTGCGCCGCAAGCGGGCGAGGGCCCGTTCGCGGTCGCTCAGAACCTGTGAGGCCACGGCCCGTTCGAACAGATCGGCTCCCGTCTCCGGCATCGCCTCCGCCGCCCGCTGGAGATCCGGATCACTGATCGTGACGACCATGGGCAGGTGGCGGGGATAGGCAGCAGCCGTGTATGTGATGAGCCGGCGTGACGCCTCTTCATCCATCAGGTCGGTGAGCAATACGGCCAGTGACCGCTTGCGCGCCCGATCGTGGAGGTGGTACATGGCCGCCCGGTAGTCCGGCTCGGCCATCGTCGGCTCGACGTCGTACAGCTCCTCCAGGATCCGCTGCAGATGCGCGCGACCCTTCCGGGGGGGCACCAGCGCCTTGATCGTGTCGGCGAACACGATCAGTCCGACGGAGTCATCCCGGTGCAGCGCCACGTACGCCAGCATCAGCGCGGCGTTGACAGCGTGATCGAGCTTTGAGAGGCTCCCCACCTGCGCCGACATCATCCGGCCGGCATCGATCAGGAGCATGATCGTCCGGCCGCGCTCCTCCTCGTACTGGCGAGTGAAGGGTCGGCCGCGACGCGCCGTGGCCTTCCAGTCGATCCTGCGGTACTCGTCGTCGCGGACGTACTCGCGGAGACTCTCGAAATCGGTTCCCGTACCTCGCCGGCGGGTATGCCGGAAACCGACTTCATCAAGGCGCCGCGCCCGAAGCAGGAGGTCGTACCTCCGCACGCTGAGGAGGTCGGGGTAGACGTCCACCTCCGCAGCGGCCGCGATCCGCTTCTGCCACAGGCTCAGGCCCAGCCAGGACCTCCCGCGGACGTGTATGTCGCCGAAGGCGAACC
>CBFDAZ010000101.1:0-11000 GCA_965602825.1 uncultured bacterium | reverse complement strand
GTCGCTCCTCCCGCGGTCCCGGGACTCGGCAGCAATGGCGATGGCCGTTGGACCACGGTGGCGGAGCGGGAGAAGCTCCGCTGCCACTTGGGAGGGCCGACATTGGACAGATCGTCAGGGAGCCAGGCGTGGGAGCTACCCGGCCCGTCCACCCATACCGACGGCCGGAGCGCACTTATTGTTCCATGCGCGCGCAACCCTTCAGCCAAGGTAGCGGGCCAACGGCACCGGTCACGGCATCTTGCTCAGCATTGCCGCGAAGTAGCCGGCGCCGAATCCATTATCGATGTTCACCACCACGACCCCGGAAGCGCAGCTATTCAGCATCCCGAGCAGCGCCGCGAGCCCCTCGAAGCTCGCGCCGTAGCCTACACTGGTCGGCACCGCGATGACGGGCTTGTCCACCAACCCACCGACCACACTGGCCAGCGCCCCCTCCATGCCCGCGACCACAATCAACACCCGCGCCGATTCGAGGGCTTCCCGGTGAGCGAAGAGCCGGTGGATCCCCGCGACCCCGACATCGTAGAGCCTCTCGACCGTACACCCGGCGGCCTCGGCAGTCACCACGGCCTCTTCGGCCACCGGGATGTCGGCTGTCCCCGCGCTGACGACGAGGGCCGAGCCCTTGCACCTTGGGTCGGGGTCGCTCCGGCCGAGCTGGATAATCCGTGCCTTCTCGTGGTAGACCGCCTGGGGCACATGCTCGCGCACCTGGGCAAACAACTCCTGCGATGCGCGCGTGGCCAGGACGACCTTTGACCGCTCACGGATCGCCTGAATGATGGCGATCACTTGATCGGGTGTCTTCCCCTGACAGAAGATGACCTCCGGGAAGTTCTTCCGGAGCTCGCGATGGTGGTCAACCTTCGCGAAGCCCAAGTCCTCGAAGGGCAGCGCACGCAGCTTGCGCATCGCCTCATCGGTGCCTAGCTCGCCGTTGCGCACGCTCTCCAGCAGACTCTCGAGTTGTTGCCTGTCCATCGTGACAGTGGCCTCAGTGGGATGTCAGAGCGGCAGGTCCACGGGCCTCGACTCGCGGGCCGAGATGCCCGCCGCTTCAGCCAACTCGACGTTTCTCACGCCTTCTTCGCCGGGAATGGTGGGCGGCGTGTCGTTGAGTATGCACTCGACGAACTCACGGACCTCCCGCCGCACGCCCGCTTCGGCCTCCAGCTCTTTCTCGTCCACGGTGATCTCTTCTCCGTCGGCCACCTTGTAGCGAACTTCGGCGGGCCATGGTCGGCAGAGGATCGTGCCCTGGGTCAGGAATAGCTTCACGTCGTAGACGCCGATGAAGGCCGAATGACCGGCCAGGAGCTGCCCGTGGCCGCCGTTCTCGAAGTCGATAAGGAGCATCGCCGTGTCTTCGTAGTCGATCTCCGGCGCTACGTGAAGCCCCATCGATGCAGTCACACGCTTCGCCTCGCCCATGATCTGGCGCATGTAGTCGATCTCGTGGGCCGATATCTCGAATAGCGGGCCGCCACACGTCTCGCGCTTGAGGCGCCATTGCGCGTGGTAGTGGCCGCCCCAGCTTCCCCCGATGCGCGTGGTCTGCATGGCGAACGGCTCCCCCAGCTCCCCGCTGTCCACCAGCTCTATGATATAGTGGAAAGGCGAGATGTAGCGGAGAACCTGGCCGACCATCAGCTTGACGCCGTGGTGGGCGGCCCCCTGGACCATGGCCCGGGCATCGGCCGTCGTGAGGGCCAGCGGCTTCTCGCAGAAGATGTGCTTCTTGTGGGCTGCCGCCTGCTCGACCATCTCGCGATGGAGGAAGTTGGGGGCTGCCACGATCACGGCATCAATGTCAGCTCGGGAGAGCAGGGCATTGTTGTCGGTGACGTAGTCACAGCCCATGTCTTCCGCCAACGCCTTCGCTTTCTCCTCAACAACGTCCGCGACGCAGCGCAAGGAGCAGCCGGGCACATCCTTTGCGCTGGTCACCAGGCTCTTACCCATGTTACCGCAGCTAATCAGGCCGAGGCCGACTTCGCTCACTGCATCTCGCTCCTTCCGTCATGACTGAGGCTGAGCTTCAGTGTGACCTTTGTCACGTGGCGGTAGCTCGCGTTGCGGGTATACGCCTAACCAGAAGCGCTTTCCGCCTGAAACGTAACCCCCAGGCGTGAAGGCGGAAAGAACCGAGGGTCGCCCGCAAGCCCGGGCGACCCTTGCTGTTCCGCCCGCTCACGCCGCTACTCTTCCTGCGGTGCGCCCGCTTCAGGCTTCTCGGTCCGCGGGCGGCGCAGCAGCACGGTAACGGTCTGATCGCCGCATATCAGGAAGGGCTCGAAGCCATCTTCCGTGAACTGATTGATCCGCTCCGCCAGATGGGTGCTCCGCCCGGACCCCATCTGCAGTACGTTGTACTCCCACTCTTGACCAGGCATGCTTCCTGATCCCCTCTCCTTCATGCGAGACTGAGGATGGCGTCCATGCTGCGAGAGGTCGCCTCCAGCAGGCGCTGCGGGAAGTGCTGGTAGGGCGGCATCATCTCCGCCGTCACCGCTCCGTCGTAGCCGATCTCCGTGAGCGCCTTCATGACGCGATCCCATGGCACATCGCCCTCGAGCAGATCAATGAACCCCTGGATCGTGCCGATACTGGCCTTGAAGTCCTTGAAATGGATGGCTCGGATCCGGCTGCCCAGTATGCGGATCCACTGGTCCGGGAAGCCGGTCAGCACCACGTTACCCACGTCGAAGTAGGCCTGGACGTACGGCTGGTCGATCTCGTCGATGAGGTTGGCGAACTCGACCGGGCTCAACATGAACTTGTTCCACACGTTCTCGATCCCGATGACGACACCGCGCGCTTCGGCCTCCGCGCCGAGCTCCTTGAAGGCCGCGACGAGTTGCTGGAGCGCCGTGTCGTAGGCGTAGTCGTCGGTGACCGAGCCCGGCACACAGAGCACCACCTTCGCCCCGAGCGCCTTGGCGATATCGAGGCACTTGATGACGATCTCCCTGCCTTTGGCGCAGGTGGCCGCATCCGGACCGATGACGGGATACTGCCACCCGAGCCCGGTTGCGACCGTCGGCAATTGCAGACCGACAGACCCGGCGAGGTCCTTTATTCTCGCGAGATCATCAGGCGCCGTCTCGAGGCTGAACTCGCCCGTCTCATCCACCGCCAGCTCGATCGCCTCAAAACCAGCGTCCTTTGCGGCGTTCATCGCCCCCTCAACATTGCTGCCCGGCGGCACGGACCAGTGACTGATTGACTTGATCATGGTTCCCCTCCCGTGAGCGGGATCGACAGGCCCGAAAGCCTATCCTACGCGGATCGACAGGCTGCAAAGCCTGTCCTACGCTGTCAGATGATCTCCTCAGCACGCCCGGCCTCGTACTGGGCGCGCTCTTCCTTCAGGTACGTGGGCACAGGCACATCCCACCAGCCGTAGGCCGCGCCGCCCGAGGCGGGAGGCTCGCGCTCCACCATCACCTCGACCACAGCCGGCTGCCCCGAATCGATCGCCCGCTTGATGGCCGGGCCAACGTCTGACGGCTGCTCGACCCGCTCGCCATGGCAGCCGAAGGCTCTGGCGGCATCGGCGAGATGCGGCGTCACGAGCGAGCCGTCCTCCTTCGCGAAGTCCACGGCGATGGTCCGGTCATCGCCGTAGACAGCGCGCTGGAGGTCCTTGATGGAGATGAATCCCTGGTTGTTGGCGACGACCATGGTGACAGGGATGTCGTGCTGGACGGCGGTCGCCAGCTCCTGGATCCCCATCAGGAAGTCGCCGTCACCCAGGATGCCGATGGCCACGCGGCCGGGGTCCGCAAGCCGGGCGCCCATGGTCGCCGGGAGCGTCCAACCCATCGTCGAGAAGCCGCCGGTGGTCAAGCACGTGCGGGGAACCTCGAAGGGGAACTCCTGCAGGATCTGGGCTTGCGTGTTGCCCGAGGAGGAGGCGACGACCGCGTCCATCGGGATGGCGGCGCGCGCTTCGGCGAGCAGCCGAGACATGGTCATCGGGACTGCGTCGGATCCCCGCAGCGCGGCGGTCTCGCCCCCCCACGCTTCCCGGAGGTCCCGGATCTCGCGGGTGTAGTCATTCTCGCCGACGGGATCGGGCTGCCGGTCCGTGACCGCCGCCAGAAGACTCGCGAGCCCGGCCTTTGCATCGCCCACGAGAGCCACCTCGACCGGGTAGTTCTTGCCGATCTCCGCCGGGTCGATGTCGAGATGCACCAGCTTCGCGGGCGGGATGCTGAAGCTCGCCCCGTGGCGGTAGCTGGAGGTCGTCTCATCGGCGAAGCGGCAGCCCACGGCCAGGATCACATCCGCCGTCTGCGATAGCTTGAGACCGATCGTGGTTCCCTTCGCACCGGTGAGCCACCCCGAGAGCGGATGGGTCTCGGGGAACACGCCCTTTCCCTGGAGTGTGGTGAGCACGGCCCCCCCGATATGCTCCGCCAGCGCCCTCAACTCTGGGGCAGCATCGGCATAGAGGGCCCCGCCGCCGGCGAGGATCACGGGGCGTTCGGCGGCGAGAAGGACCTCGGCCGCCCGTTCGACCTCCTGGGGATCGGGAACCGGACGTTGGTCGGCCACGCGGCGCTGCATGTCGGCGACCTCCACGTCGGCCGACTCGCACTGGATGTCCATGGGTAGCTCGATGTGCACCGGACCCCGGCGTCCGGTCATCATGGTGGCGAAGGCGCGCTGCATGATGAAAGGCAACTGCTCCGCGCGCATGGCCTCCCAGGACCTCTTGACCACCGGCTGCAGGACCTTCAGGAAGTCACTCGATCGGCGGCGCTCAATCTCCTGGAGCACACCTTTGCCGAACATATGCACGTGCGTGCCGCCGGTGAGGATCATCGCCGGCGTCGAATCAACGTACGCCGTCGCCGCCCCAATGACGGTATTGCACGCGCCAGGCCCAATCGAGGTGAACACGGCCAACGGGCGACCGCTCATCCGGTAGTAGCCGTCGGCGAGGTGGACGGCGGCGTTCTCCTGTCTGACGTTGAGCAGGCTGATCTTGTCTCTGCGGGCGATGAAGGCATCCACCAGGCCGAGGTTCCCGTGACCCGGGATTCCCGCGACGATGGGCACGCCCGCCGCGATCAGACTCTCGGCGACGATCTCTCCGCCGGTCAGTACCATGCAGACTCCTCCCGACTTCTGACGCAATGCCGGTCTCGAGCGGCAGGAGGGTTCGGCGTGCCAGGCGGCCCGTCCTTCACCGATCCGCGCCGAGCCCGTAGAGCGCAAGTGATGTGCTGTCGGCCCGCTATGGCCCGGGAGTGCTGCCGTGCTTCTCCATGAGTTGCAGCAGGTTCCCGCCGAGGATCTTGAGCTTGTCCTCTTCCGGAATCCTGGCGTACAGGATGGGGGCGAGGCCCCAGGCGATGGGCAGGTCGGTCAGGTCCGAGCCGAACAGCAGGCGGTCGGCTCCGTAGAGCTGCACGTACTCCTCCGTCTGACCCCAGGCGTGGAACGGGCACGTGCAGATGTAGAGGTTGTCCACGGCGCGCACCACATCCGCATACTCGGGCGTCGAGTGGCCGGTGAAGAAGCAGGCGTTCGGATACGTGCGACACAGGCGCTCGATCTGCTGCGCGCTCCCCCAATAGTGGTTCAGGATGAACTGGCGGCGCTCGTGGGCAAAGCGGCACGCCACGTCGATCAGCGGACCCTCGGTCGGGTACCCGTGGTAGGCCGAGATCAGCTTGATCCCCTTCATCCCCCGCTCAACGCCCCGCCCCAACTCCTCAAGCATCGCCCGCTCGCCGTGGTTCGGATTGACTAGCGTGAAGCCGACGAACCGGTCGGGGAAGCGGCGGACGGCCTCCGCGACCACGTCATTCCCGTACGTCTCATCGCCAAATACGCCTTCGAGACTGAAGACACAGCAGATGCGCACGCCGAACCGATCCATCTCCCGGACGATGTCATCCAGCGTGTCATCGACGACATGGTGCGGCGTCGCAGCGCCGATGTGTCCGTGGCAGTCGTACACAGGCAGGTCGTGCAGGTCCCGGCGCTCGCGGGCCGCTCCGTGGAGGGAGTCGACCGGCTCGGGGAGGGTGACGTCGTCTGCGGCACTCGCGAAGTTCGGGTTCCATGCCAGAAGCTCCGTCAGGTTCCCGCCCGCCATCAGCTTGAGCTCGAGCTCGGAGATTCCCGAGTAGGCAAGCTGCATCAACGGCACGGCGGGCACGCGCGAGGGGAGGCCGGAGCTCCACACGAGGTGCTCCGGCCCGAACTGGCGACAGATGAACTCGACGCGGCGATGGAGCCACAGAGCCCGCACGTCGATGCGGAGGTTCGGGCAGGCGGCCAGCGCCGCGTACAGCGCCCGCTGGCTCCTGTAAATGCGATTCTCGGTGACAATGACCGGCAGGTCGGGGAAGGCCCGGCAGATCCGCACGACTCCGTCCCAATCGGTCTGGTCCACACCGGCGCGACCTCCGACCGCGTCCGGGCAGAGGAAGACCGGCACTCGGGCCTCGGCCATCGGCGCCAGCAGGTCATCAATCCCCCAGTCGCTCAGGCGGATATCGAAGGCCCGGTAGAAGAGGAACAGGGCCGGCACGCCGTGAGCCACCATCTGATCCAGCAGTTCCTGCGGCGGGGGCAACTCGCGAGAATAGGGCATCAGCCCCGCCCACGCCGGATGCAGTCGGGGGTGGTCCCTGAGCCGTTCCAGCAGCCGGGCGTTGCCAGCCATCGGGTTGGCATCTTTGGCCAGCGCGTCTACCACGAGGGCCTCGTGAATGCCGTAGTGGTCCATCGCCGCCAGGATCTGCTCAGGGGTCTCCGGCTGGCCCTCAGGTGTGTGGATGTCGCGTCCCAGAAGGCAGAAGGCGTCGAGGTAGTGGATGTCTTCCATGGTTGCTCCCTCAGTCTCGCGCTGCGGCAGCCGGAAACGGCGAAGACGACGGCGGCCACCACAGCCGGCAAGGGTGCCGGCACTCCCGGGAACGGCACATCTCCACAGCGGCCGGCTACTCGGGTAGCTTGACCGAGCGTCTTTGGCGACCGGTACGTTGGCCGGTTACGGTCACCGCCACTCGCTTCCCTGGCGGCCCTTCGACGACCCATTCGACATGGCGTTCATTGTCGGTCGGCTCGGCGCCACCGAAGAAGGCCCGGAGCTTGTTCGAGCGCCCTTCGAGGTGCCCGATGTTGAGCCTCTGCTTCCCACTAACCAGCGCGCAGTCGCGCGGCACGGCGATCTGCATCCGCAGCGGCCGAACGAGGTTCCTCTCGACCGCCTTCACGCTGACCGCCGTCGAGAGGAATCCGTGGTTGCGCACGGTGCACGAAATGCGGCAGACTCCCTCGGCCAGTCGTTCCGCCGCGAGGTTGTCAATCCTCACCAGCGGGCACATCTTGGCGTGGGCGATGGCGAACTCCGCATTCCGCTGGGCAATCTCCTCGCGGAACTTCGGGGGCGGCGATCCCCACACCGTCAGGAAATCCCACCCCCCGATCTCCACTTTGCCGAGCTGCGGATGGTCGAAGGGCTTCCACGGGACGAAGCCGGCACCGTCCAGCTCCCGATCGCTCCACGCCAGGAGCTTGAACTCATCTTGCGGGTCCCGCTCGTACATCAGGAACCTGATGATGTCCCGCTCTTCGATGCCAGCCGTCTTGAACGCATCCCAGAGCTCGGTTGAGAAGGCAAAGACCCCCAGGTCCTCGTAGACCCAATCCAGGAAGCCACCGCGGATGAACTTCTTCGGCTCGTAGCGGAAGTCGTGGTAGACCGAAATGCATGGGTAGCCAGTTATCTCGGTACCCCGCTTCCCCATGGCCTTATAGACCTCAAGGTCGGGCGTGGGTAACGTCTCGTCGTCCTTCGAGCAGTAGGGACGGAGGATTACGCCCGACGTCAGGTGCAGGGACTGCACGCCGCAGATGTTCGGATGACTGACGACGAAGTCGGCGGTGGCGCGCGTTTCGGGCTCCGACAGCGGCATGGGCCCGGAGCCCGATTGCTCGCCTTCGACCGCCCAGTCATGGGGCCAGTTGCGGTTGAGATCGAGCCCCCACTTCGAGGGCGCGAGCTGGATGCCGTGGCCGTCCCAATCGTGGAGCCTCCCCTCCGGGAGCAGACGGTAGTAGGTTCCACCCTCCTCGTCCGGAGCGCGCTTGACCATCAGGCGGTCGTCCAGATCGGAGACCTTCCACGAACTGCAGGGGTCCTCGACTCGCATCGTCATGATCTTGCCGTCGCCATCCACGTCCTCCGGCCGGAGGCCGGGCTGCTCTTCTTCGTACGGGTAGGGCCGTATGCTGGACCGGGGAGCCTCCGGCGTGGTCAGCCTGACATCGGCGCCGTCCACGGCGATCCGCGGCAGCACGTAGAAGGTGCGTTCCGCCAGGAGCCGTTTGACCGAACGATCGGACCCGTGGCGCGTCAGCAGGTGCCAAATCAACCGGCGGCAGACGACTTCGCCGCAGACTTCGCCGGCATGGATATTCGCCTCAATGTAGTAGGCCGGCTTGTCGGCGAAGTCGCCCTTGCGAGTGTCGGTGATCTCCATCAGCCACATCGTCTTGCCGCCGTAGCTCTTCCCGATGCCGGTCAGCCGGCAGAGCTTCGGGTGCAGCCTGGCCGCCTGCTTCAGCCAGGCAGTCATCCGATCGTAAGTGTAGTACTTGTCGAACTCGGCGGCGAGCGTGGCACGTGGCATTGAGCACATCTCCTGGAAGTGATCGGGCGGAGCGACGAGCCGCGGGAGGCTTCGCTGGAGGCGGCACTACGGCCTGCTTTGAGGGTTCGGGAACCACGGAATACACGGAACACGCGGAAGACGGCCGGCGAGGGTTGGGGCGCTGCAAGGCGGGATGGACGGCGGTCTGGAGGCCTACTGCGCGTCGTGCGGCAGGCGGTATACATCGACAGCCGCCTGCGATCGCAGGACGGCGAAGGTGCCTGGCTCTGCCAGGGCGACGAGTTGGGTGCCCGGGCCTTCCGCAATCGGTGCGTAGGATTGGAGATTCGGGGCGAACATGATGACTTGGTCGTCCGTGAGGGCGACCAGCCGGTCTTCGCCGGCGCCAACGGGCACCGCGGCCAGGCCCTGAATGAGGCCGTCCACTCTCGTGCGCCGCAGAAGGCCCCCTGACTCCGAGTAGGCCAGCACAAAGCCCTCTCGTTTGGCCACCGCGGCGACGCGGCCCAGGTCGCCGCCAAAGCTGCCGATGACACAACCACTGACTGGCGACAGATCGCGGCGCCACACGTACTCCCCGGTCTTGGCGTTCAGCAGACCGGCTCCGTTCTCGGCACCGACCAGGAGTAATGACTCGTCGGCGTCCTTTCGCCACCACTCGAAGCACAGGCCCTCGCCCCGCGGGACCGAGCGACCACCAACGCTCTTCCGCTGTGCGCCATCAATGATCGAAGCCCCGCCCCAGACGTTGAAGAGGAGCTGGTCCTCGATCCCGTCGCCGTCCAGATCGACCGCCTCGGGCAGCATCATCGTCTCAAAGGCGCCGCCGGCCCGGCAGTAGTCAACTCGCGAGCCATCAGTGCTCACGAAGGAGCAGGCGTTGTAGTTGCCGCAGACGATCTCCCGCTCGCCGTCGCGGCTGCGCCAGGTGCCGATGCTGTACGCGGTCGGCAAGTCGCCGTTCTCCCCGGCCAGGTGGATGAAGTCGACGGTCCAAGCGATATCGCCGGTCTGGGTCAATCGGTACAGCCGCGCTTCTCGCGTCGCCGCCAGTATGGCGGGGGGCGTGCCGTCGGCGAGATCGATACACTCCAGGGCCGTGAGCGGGCCGGGAAGCATGTGCCGCCAGAGCAGACGGCCGCCCATCGAGAGGCAGCATATCTCTCCGGTATCGGCGCCCACGACCAACTCCGCCTTCCCGTCGCCATTCACGTCCGCCTGCCGGGCGAACAGGGGGCCGGTGTCGTTCGTGCCACTGCGGCGCACGATGACCTCCCGGATGCCCGAGCCGCCCGGCCAGGCATCCTTGGGGAGAGTGAGCTCGATCTCGCGGGCGGTCGCACCGGGCAGCTCTGCTCGCCACCGTCCCATGGCACAGACGACACCCTTGTGGAGCGGCTCGTAGGTGAAGCCGCAGGTGAACTGCACCGTCGCAGGTTCTCCCTGGTCGAGCCGCACGACGGCCTCTCGCGGCGGCGGGAGTGCATCAGGATCGGGGACCACGTTCGTCCGCTCGACCAGCCCTGTCGCTATCTCGATTGAGTCGACCGGCTCTGCGCGCCGCAGATCGAGCTCCACTTGCACATCCGCGTCCCGAGGGAAGCTCACTCCCTGCCACAAGGGGACGGTGCCATCGATCAAGTCGAATACGGTGCCCCGGTCCGGACCCGGGTTGGCGCGAATGTCGGGGCCGAGGATCGGCTCGGCCCGGGGGGTGAATCCATCGAAGTGGAACAGTCGTTTGGCTGCCACCAGGCGACTCTCGGGCCGTGCGGCCTGTCCCGCCTCAGGCAGGCTGGCCCACAGGTGAGCGAGCGTCTCGCGCAGGCGCGCCTCGTCGGCCCCCTCGCTGAGCGCTTCGCCGCCAAGCAGGATCGGAGGGCCGTCGGTAACGGCGGCTGCCGGGCTGACGTAGAAGACATGCGCGGAGGTCTCAAAGGGACCGATCGCGGCCTTCTCGCCGGCGGGGCAGATGCCGATCAGGGCGGTCTCGTCGCCATCGGGCGTCTGCCCCCGCACCATGAGCGCGTGAGCGCCCGCGGGACGCACGTCCAGGCGCATCGGACGCCGGGGGTCAGCGGCATACACCAGGTTGCGGAAGACTGTGTGGCTGCCGACCTCCCCCGGGAGAGGTTGTCTCTGACGGAGCATCGTCGGGATCGCTGCGCCTTCGAGACCGGGCCAGCGCCGGACAGTTGGGGAGAGGCCATCCGCGTTCGACACAATCATCTCCGCGTCGCCCTCCCACGCTCGGGCTCCCATCTCCGTGGCTTCCACAGCGCAAGGGGTCCGGAAGCTGCAGATGGCGGTTTGGCTGCCGTCCTGGGTCGTCGTGAGCAGATCGATCACGACGAAGTA
>CBFDAZ010000100.1:0-11065 GCA_965602825.1 uncultured bacterium | reverse complement strand
CTAGATTGATGGCCACCCTCAAGACGCCGTCCGCCTGGGAGGCGGCTGTCTCAAGAGCCTCCTGGATCTGGTCGATGGCGAACCGGTGCGTCACATAGGGCTTTACCTGGATCGTGCCGTCGGCCACCCACTGGCAGCCGAGCGCCATGAGCTCGCGCACGCGGGCCATGCTCGCATGGTGGGCGCCGACGATCCGGAGGCCCTTGTAGACTACAGTTGAGGTATCAACGCACCTTGGTCCCGAACTCAACCCCACAAGCACGCAGCAGCCGTGCATCTTGAGGAGGCGTAGGGCGAGGTCGAGGGTGTCGCGGTTGGGGCTGCGGTCCTCGTCCATGCAGTCGTAGACGATGTCAAAGGCTCCCCCCGATTCCGAGAGCGCCTGGTGCCAGCCTTCCTCGCCAGGATCCACCGTGAGACAGGCACCGAGCTGCCGCGCCATCTCTCTGCGGAAGGGGATGAGGTCTGCCGCGACGACCTCGTCGCAACCCATCGCGAGCGCGCCCTGCATCACGGACAGCCCAACTGCTCCGCACCCGATGACGAGTCCTCGCTTGCCGGGCCCGGGTTCGCCATTCGCGACCCCCCGCATGACCGAGCAGAGGAGCTGAAGGTCGGCTCCCTCTTCCCAGGTCAAGTGATCGGCCATCTTCCCGATCGCCACGTTCGCCGGCTTGATTGCACAGTGCTCGGCCAGCGAACCGTGCAGCGGGTGCCACGTGATGCGATCGCCCGGGGCCAGGTTGCTGACCTCCTCACCCACTTCCATCACAGTGCCCGCCGTCTCGTGTCCGAATGGACTCGGGTAGGAGGCCGGGGGATGTCTGCCATCCCATTGGTGCACGTCGGACCCGCAGAGCACGCAGCTTGCCACTTTGACGATGGCAGATTCGGGTCCTAAGAGGGGTTTTTTCGTGTCAACGACTCGGGCATCGCGGGCGCCATACAGCCATACGGCCTTCATTGGGGGCTCCTCGCAGGCTTCTGGCCGTTCTTGGGGTGCGCACGAAATCTGCCTTTCGACAGGAAGGAGACCAGCGCCTTCCAGCGAATCTGTGAGCTTGCGGAGCGATGCTCGTACCGGCCTTGCTCCGGTTTCCCGGGGAACAACGCCGAGCATCTTGACAGGTCGGAGTGACGGGAATATAGTGCAGTTTAGATCAACCTTTGGGGCCTAAAGTTATACAGGCCGCTTTTCAGGGCGCTCGTCTCAGACCACAGAGTTCTATCGCAGGCCGATTTCTTGTCCGCCAGATGCCTTGTCTCTCTTGACAGCAAGTAGTCTGTCCGGGCCATCAGCTCTTGCGCGCCTGGGTTCAGGTTCTGCAGTCTGTATACGCAGCAAAACAGCCACTACAGGAGAGATCGATCGGGACATGGCCCAACAGCAGCAGCTCAACATCGAACTTAGCGACAACGCACTAAAGGTACTGCAGCGCAGATACTTGATACGAGACGAGGACGGCACCCCGCTCGAGGGTCCCGAGGAGTTGTTCACGAGAGTCGCGCGGAATATCGCCGAGGCCGATCGCTTCCACGGTGCGACTGACGCCGAAGTAGATGAGCGTGTAGAGGAGTTCCTGGCGCTGATGGTCAGCCGGCGTTTCATGCCCAACTCCCCGACCTTGATGAACGCCGGGCGCCCTTTCCAGCAGCTCTCTGCGTGCTTCGTGCTGCCGGTGGAGGACTCGATGGAGAGCATCTTCACCGCAGTGAAGAACACGGCGCTGATCCACAAGAGCGGAGGCGGGACCGGCTTCTCGTTCAGCAGGCTGCGTCCCACGGATGACGTGGTCAGCTCCACCAAGGGAGTATCGAGCGGTCCGGTGAGCTTCATGAGCGTCTTCGACGCGGCCACCGAGGCGATCAAGCAAGGCGGCACCAGGCGCGGCGCCAACATGGCCGTGCTGCGTGTGGATCACCCGGATGTGATGGAGTTCATTGAGTGTAAAGCGGGAACGTCACGCCTGCAGAACTTCAATATCTCGGTGACGGTTACCGAGGAGTTCATGTCGGCTGCCCGAGAGGGGCGGCCGTACTCGCTGATCAACCCCCGCAACGGAAAGGCGACAGCTCAGCTCAACGCCAAGGAGGTCTTCGACAAGCTCGTCCACTCAGCCTGGGCCTGCGGGGACCCGGGGATCATCTTCATCGATCGCATGAACCACGACAACCCGACGCCTCACGTGGGCGAGATTGAGAGCACCAACCCCTGCGGCGAGCAGCCTCTGCTGCCTTACGAATCGTGCAATCTAGGTTCGCTCAACCTCTCCCTCATGACCCACGGTCCGATCGCGGAGGCCCAGATCGACTGGGATCGTCTGCGCCGCGTCGTGCACAGCTCGGTGCGGTTCCTGGACAACGTCATCGACATGAACAACTTCCCGCTTCCCGAGATCGGCGAGATGACCAGGGCGAATCGCAAGATCGGCCTTGGCGTGATGGGATTTGCCGAGATGCTCATCAAGATGGGCGTTCGCTATGACTCGGACAAGGCCGTTGCCATTGCCGAGAACGTGATGGAGTTCATCCGCGAGGAGGCCCGCAACGAGTCGGAGCGACTGGCCGAGGAGCGGGGCGCGTTCCCGAACTGGGCGGGCAGCATCTACAACGGATCTGATGGTCGCCGACTGCGCCATGCAACGACCACAACCATCGCCCCCACCGGGACGATCAGTATCATCGCCGGCACGTCGAGCGGAGTGGAACCCCTGTTCGCAGTGGCTTTCACCCGCCACGTTCTGGACGGCGATGAACTCCTCGAGGTCAACCCCCTGTTCCAGGAGATCGCCAGAGCGCGCGGCTTCGACAGTCCGGAGCTAATGAAGCAGATCGCCGCTCACGGCACAGTAAGGGAGATCACCGACGTCCCCGCGGACGTGCGCAACCTGTTCGTCACCGCCCACGACATGGATCCCGAGTGGCACGTACGCATCCAGGCGGCCTTCCAAAGATCCACCGACAATGCCGTCAGCAAGACGGTTAACTTCCCTAACGAAGCCACGGTCGAGGATGTCGAGCGAGTGTATCAGCTCGCCTACGAGCTGGGCTGCAAAGGGGTCACCACCTTCCGCGACGGCTGTCTCGACCAGCAAGTGCTGACGCTCGGCACGGAGGACAAGCAGCAGGCGGATGCGGCTCCAATTCTGCGGACCCCTCGCGACCGGCCCTCGCTGGTATCGGGAAGCACCCGAGCGATGATCACCGGCTGCGGGAAGCTGTATGTCACCATCAACACCGACGAGTACGGACCCTTCGAGCTCTTCGCCCAGATGGGCAAGGCCGGTGGTTGTGCCGCGTCTCAAGCCGAAGCGTTGGCGCGACTGATATCGCTTTCGTTCCGCTCCGGCGTCGATCCCGCCGCTGTCGTCAAGCAACTGCGCGGGATCAGTTGCCACCTCCCGGCATGGGAGAAGGGCGGCACCAAGATCCTGTCGTGCGCCGATGCCATTGCGAAGGCTGTCGAGCGCGCCATCCGCCCGGAGGGGGAGCAACTAACGATCGACTTCGGCGTGCCGGCCAACGGCGGCGCCGGGGCATGTCCGGAGTGCGGAGGCGCGATGGAGCCCGAAGGCGGCTGTCTGGTCTGCCGCGACTGTGGCTACTCGCAGTGCAACTAGCGCTGCAGGGCACGGGGGGTCAGGTGCCGGGGCCGGGCCCTGTCAGTCGGCGTCGAAAGTGAGGCGTGTGACAGTTGGGGCACGCCGGGCCGGGATTGGAGCAACCTGCAGGTCGCGTTCGCACCTTCGCCCCCGTACATTCGTGCGGGGGCCTCATTGCTGCAGTGGGCGTGCTGCTCTTCTCGGTCGCAGGGCTGTTCACCACGCTGCCCGGGTCCCCGCTGGCTGCCTCGTACCCCATCTGGTTGGTCTGGGCCCTGCGCTTCGCGCCCCTCCCGGCCTTGGTGCTGCTGTGGGCAGTAGCTCACGAGGCTGAGTACAAGGTCCGGGCCGATTCCTCCGCCATCCACTTCCGGCAGCCCCTGGGCGGCAGCGTGCGGGTGCCGTGGAGCGAAGTCACCGACTACTTCGCCGACTGTGGCCGCAGCCCGCAGGCTGTCGCCGCCTCAGGCGGCAGCCTGGTGGACGACGGCAGCAGCGCTACTGCCGAAGCGACTTCAGCGCCCTTTGCCTCGTATGGCCCCGACTACACGCTCTGGTCGGGTCGAGGGATCTTCGTCTTTGACGACGGACTGGCGGATGTGCGCGTGCTTGCCTGTGAGGTCTCGCTCAACGCGCCGGATGGCGCACCGGACCGCTGGGAAGAGGCGTCGTGGCTGACCTGTCGCCGGTGTGACGAGCGCACGGCCATCAGCCTCTGGCCCTCGGCGACCGGCGACTCCGTACGGTACTGCGATCGGTGTCGCGCTCCACACGTGTCGCCCATTGGGGACTCACAGCCGGTGGCGTGCGCTTGCGGTGGGGAGTTCGTGCAGGAGGAGTTCACGTGTCCGGCCTGCGGAGAGTCCTTTGGCGAGGCTCTGCTTGCCTCTGAGGAGGGGTTCACCGTGGAGAGACGTGGGTTACTCGAGCATCCGAGGCCGTGGGCAGTTGCGGCCGCGCAAGCAGAAGCCGACGCCTCACTTCCGCCGCCGGAACCGACAGAAGGAGTGGAGGGCGATGAGTCTGTCTGAGAGCCTGGGGGATGTTTACCACCGCGAGACGAAGTACGTACGTCCCGGTGGTCTGGGGGTCACGCCCGTGTCGGTTGAGCGTCCCGGCAAGGTCGTGTCCTTGCCGGCGCCTACGGAGGACGATGGGGACGGGCTCTGGGGCGTCATCAAGAACCGCCGGTCCATCCGGCGGTTCAACCAGTTCCAGCCACTCACTCTGGCCGAGCTTTCGCAGCTTCTATGGGCGACTCAGGGGTTGACCGCTGACCCAGGCGACGATCGCTTCCGCGCGTCACCTTCCGCCGGGGCCCTGCATCCGCTCGATACGTACCTGGTCCTCAACCGAGTTGAGGGACTGCCGGCGGGAGTTGCGCTCTATGACGTACCGTCGCGGGAGATCAAGATCCTGTCCGAGGGTGACTTCGCGGAAGATATCGCGATGGCTGCCCTGGACCAGGGCATGGCTGCTGACGCCGCCGTGGTGTTTGTCTGGGTTGCCGTGCCGGGGCGCTCCAAGCCCAAGTACCGCGATCGCGCGCACCGGTACATCTACATGGACGCCGGGCACATCGGTGGCCAACTGCACCTGGCTGCGGTCGCCTTGGGCCTCGGGTGCTGCGCGATTGGGGCGTTTCTCGATGATGAAGTCAACGCAGTTGTGGGCGTAGATGGCGAGCAGGAGACGGCAGTCTACATGTCGGTTGTCGGCCACGTCTGACGGGGCTGGTCACGTCTTCCGCTGTCCCTGTTGACTCCCCCAGCCAAGCATGTTATGCTGATGGCTGATCGAACCCATGTTCGAGGAAGCCTCGTGCGATCGGCTGAGAGCGGGTCAGCAGGACACCGAGCCGTGCAACGTGAGCGCCCCTCGGCACGGGAGCTCCGGCGCAGTCTGCAGCTAGCCGGTAGACCCAAGGGGCAGGGCGCGCGACGTGCGATGTGGAAGGGATTGCCCAATGTAGCGAACCTTCGCGGATTCACGGACGTAGTACAGACTGTGAGGTAACGGCATCATTTCTCCATGCGTCAAAGGTACATGAAGCGCCCCCGGGATGGGGGGTTCCCAAGGCGCTTCTCCTTCCTGAAGTTTCTCCGTTCGGCAACACCCTCCCATACCCGATTCGAGGTGCTGCCCTTGCGTACCGAAAGAGCCGCGGTGCCGAGAGTTGTTCTGGTCGCTCTGCTCGTCGTGGTTCTTGCTTGCCCTGTAGCCCTCGGACAGCAGACAGAGCGCGGCAGGCCAGAGGATGCGAGCAAGCAGCAAGATGAGGAAGACAAAGGCTCCGATGAGTCCAAAGCCAAGAAGGACCCGACCAGTTCGCTGTCGGTCGAGGTCGCTAACGGAGGCGTTCGGCTCTACGCGGTGAACGCCGATGCCCACGAGCTGTTCACGGAGCTGGCGGAGAAGACGGGCCTGCAGCTCATTGTGGACGACACGGTCAAGCGCAAGGTCACGGTGAACCTGGTGGACAAGGCTCCCCGCGAGGCGCTTGACTACATCGTCTCCGCCTACGGGTTCTCGTTTGCCGAGGTCGAGGGCATTCTGATCGTGAGCGAAGGCATCCCCAAGAACCCCTCGTCTTACCTTCTCAGTGATATTGACAGCGTGACAGCGAAGTACGTTCAGGCGCCCCAGGCAAAGTCGCTGTTGCCCGTCTTCCTCCAGGACCACGTGAAGATCAATCCCGGCCAGAACTCGGTTGTGCTCTCTGCGCCCCGGTCCGTCCTGGACAAGTTCACCGATGATATCCAGAAGTTCGACCAGCCGGCGGCCCAGATCACTCTGGACGTGCTGGTGGTCGAGTTCACGGACGTCGATACCGACACGTTCGCGGCGGAGCTCGGCTGGTCCAAGGATGGGCTGGGGGCCTTCACGGATTCGCTGCTGGGCCTTATCGGCTTCAACAGCGTGACGGATTTGCCCCGGGACTTCTTCGTGAGGTTGGAGGCCCTGATCAGTGAGGGCAAGGCTCGGGTACGCGCCAACCCGCACATCTCCACGGTCAGCGGACAGCCGGCCAGCATCTTCATCGGCCAGCAGCGGTTCCTGAGCACACCTGTCACGCTCAGTGACGAGGACGAGTGGGAGACCCGGAACTACATCGACGCCGGCGTGCGTCTGGAGATGACGCCCCTGACCGGGGGCGAGGGCGAGATCATCGTCGAAGTGAACCAGGAGATCAGCACGCTCAGCGCCCCCGACCCGACCACGAACCTACCCAACAAGTCCACGCGCTCCGCGCGCACGATCGTGCGGGTCAACGATGGTCAGACGATCGTCATAGGTGGGCTGCAACAGGAAGAGACTCGCGGCCGCCGCTCGAAGATCCCGATCCTGGGCGACATCCCGATCATCGGGCAATTCTTCCGCTCGAAGCGCATCGAGCGGGTCAAGACCGACCTTGCCATATTCATCACTCCGCGCATCCTCACGTTAACGGGGCACCGTCCGGCAGAAGAGGAAGACGCGCTGATGAAGCAGTTCGGCGTTCTCGGCGAAGGGCAGCCGAGCGCCCCTGGGATGCAGCCGACCGAAACGGAAGAGCGCTAGTGCGAAGCGACCTCGTCCTCAGCATAGCAACGGGCGTCGCGGGCAGTCTGTCCGTTCTGCTTCTCCCTGCATCGGTATGGGCCCAGACGGAGGTCTATTGCACGGTGACCGACGTCAAGAGCGAGGCACTGACCAACGCAACACGGGTGACGATCCAGGCTGACGGGATCCTCGAGGTGGACCTCGATGGCAGCGAGTACTGGGAGCGGGAGGGCAACGACTGGGGGCCCAGGCGGCGGCGCATCCTGCCGTTCCGGATCGTCAACGCGCGCACCAGGCTGGGGAGCTTCGTTGATGTGGGCATCTACCCCATCAGCCACATCAGCTTCTTGGTCCCGCGCGAGTCGCGGGAGGGTGTTGGGCTCGACGTCTCAGTCGTCCTGTACCGCGGCGCCATCCTCGAGTCGATCCAGGTGCAGTGGACGTACTGGGGCAGTTGGCAAGCGTGGGAGAGCCCTCCGAGCTTCATCATGCATCAGTCGCGCGACGGGCGCACCCTCAATATCGCTGTCCGGAGTGACCGCTACCGCGAGGTCGGCATCGAGAGGGAGGCGGCGGAGGCTGGGAGATCGTCACTGTCGGTCACGGCCGATGAGGAGGGGCGCTTGTCCGTCCACGCTCTAAACTCCCCCCTGGGGGACGTGCTCCGCGCGATCTCAGAGAGGAATGGGATTCAGATCGCCGTGCGTGGGGGCGCGAACTACCGGGCCAGCATGGCGCTCAAGAACGCGAGCCCGGCGGCCGTCATGCGCGCCATTGCCCGTGCCTACGGTCTGAGCGTTCGCGCGGTGGGTGGAATCTACTACGTCACCGAGGGCTTGCCGACGGAGGTCGATGCGTACTGGGCTGCGCCGACGGCCGTGTTCCGGCTCCAGCACACGCCGGTTGACGTCGCGCTCAACATTCTGCCCGACTTCCTCCTGCGCTACGTGCATGCCGACGCCGAGCAGAACGCGCTCGTGGCGACGGGGCCGCCGCCGCTTCTGGACAAGCTGGACGAGGACTTGCGGACCATCGATCGGCCGCAGCCACAGATCGAGCTGTCGGCGCTCCTGGTCGAGGAGCGCGCCACCGATGGTCTCGACCTCGCCTCGGACATTATCGTGGCCTCGGGAGAACACGAATTGCAGGTGCTCGGGGAGACCGGGCTGCTTAGCTACCGTCGCGTGGAGGAGTCGATCAGCGACCTACAGGTGAAGCTCCGCGCGCTCGAGCAGGACGGCAGCATCCACACCGAGGTCTGCCCCTCAGTGACTGTTGGCAGTGGCGAGGAAGCGGAGATCTTCCTGGGCAAGAGACACTTCTTCCAGTTCCTGACCAGCGGCTCCGACCAAGAGGTGGTCCTGGAATCGACCGATGTGGGCTCACTCATTGCGTCCAAGCCATGGACAGGCGACGCTCAGACAATCACCGTGCCACTTCGAATCCAGGCGAACACCGTGCTGTCGATCGATGACAAGGGACTGCCGCTTGTCGCAACCCGCGAGGTAAGAGGCACCGTTCGCCTGGATTCGGGCCACACCATCGTGCTGGGCGGCCTGGCTATCGATGTTTCCGACCGCAGTCGCCGGAAGGCCGGGCCGAATGAGCTACCCATCGGGGGCGACATCGGTCGAGCCAGGCGCGGGGAGAGGACGCGAAATGAAGTCCTGGTCCTCCTGTCGGTCCGCGCCAGCTACCGCACAAGTGAGTTCGCCGGGCAACCGGAGCCAGCGACCGAGCCAGAGCAAGGGTGAACGAAGCCAAATGCTAAGGCCAGCAATCTCGTGTCTACTGATGTGTGTGGCAGTTGCCGCACTCATTTCCATGGTCTCAGGCCCCGCCGCCGCTCAGGTCTACTGCAACGTGGACGAGGTCGAGGCCAAGGGCCTAGCCAACGGCGTGCAAATCAGCGTGCACGCTGATGGCATCCTCGACTGGGAGCCTCCGGGACAGGACTACCAGGGGTTCTGGAACAACCAGCCGAGGTCGGAGGTCGTCGTGCGCTTCCCGCAGGCCCGCTCGAAGCTGGATGACAACTTCATCGACGTGAGCGTACCTCCCGTCAGTTATATTCAGGTCTACGTGCCGCAGGACGCAGAGCTTGGCATCGGCCTCGAGATGCGGATCGTTCTGAGCGAAGCCGCCAACTTCGACACCAGCCGCTCGCCCGACCAGCAGACGTGGATGATCAGCTTCCTCAGTGAACGGACGGTTGACCGCAGCGCCGCCGGCGATGGTGAGACAACGGCGGAGGAGGCCGGCAAGGAGGTGGTGCTTGAGGTGCGTTGTGAGGACGGCCTGGTGTGGGTCAAGGCGACGAACGCCGATATCCACAAGGTCGTTGGTGAGGTCGCGCACGGGGCTGGTATCAACGCCGCCGTAGATGACGCCGTCAAGCACAAGGTCAGCCTCCGCCTGAACGGCCTTGAGCCCCTCGCCGTGCTGCAGGGCATCGCCGCCGGCTACGGGCTGGCGCTGTCGGAGGACGGGGACGTCATCATGATCTCCGAGGGCGTGCCCCGCGACATGGCCACCTATAACCGAAGCGGTACCGCCTCCTTCCCCATGAAGTACCTGCGGGCCGGTGAGGCGCAGAGCTTGCTCCCCACCTTCCTGTTCAGCTACCTGCACGCAAACATGGAGCAGAACGCCATCGTTGTCACCGCTCCCAGCCAGATGCTGGCGAAGATCGAGAGAGACTTGCGGGAGGTCGATCAGCCGCCGCCCCTGATACTGGTGGAGGTCCTGGCCATCGAGCTGACGGATACCAAAGCCCTCTCCTCGGGACTGCACTGGCTGTACCAGGGGACGAGCGACGTGGTCGGCACCGACCCGCGAACGGGGTCGGTCGAGTACCGCATTGTCGGGCCCGAAGACTTCCCCCTGGTAGACCCGGAGGATCCCAACTCCGGGATCCTGCGCACCCGCGACCTGGCCGTGCGACTGGACGCGCTCCTTGACCGGGGGGAGGCCAAGATCCGCGCTAACCCGCGCATGGCCGCCTCCAACGGCCAGGAGGCCGAGATCTTCATCGGCGCCCAGCGCTTCATCAAGGTCCAGTACGTACAGCGGGGCCAGCAGCAGGAGCGCATCCAGAGCGTCCCGGTAGGAGTGAGGTTGGTCGTAACACCGTGGACCGGAGGCAACCGGGAAATCACGACACACCTGGTTGCGGAGGTCAGCAATATCGTGGAGCTGGACGCGACCACCGGGCTCCCCCTCCTCTCCACCCGGCGCGCGGAGAGCACTGTCCGCGCCGGGGACAGCGAGACCATCGTCATCGGTGGCCTCACACAACGGCAAGAGGAGATCACGAAGAAGAAGATCCCCATCCTGGGCGACATCCCCATCTTCGGCAACCTGTTCCGTCACAAGACCAAGACGTTCAGCAACACCGAGCTGGTGCTTCTCATCACGCCCCGGCTACTCACTGAGTCCGGCACGTTGCCTGACGCCGAGGCTGAGGCAGCGATCCGCGCGAAGTTCCTCGAGCCGGGCGACTTCGGGGCGGCGCCTGCCGAAGGAACCGAGGAAGACGCGCCGTCCAGCCCACCGGGGCAGTAGCCGGGTAGCGGGCGGTCACCCTGAAACAGCGAAGATGACGGCGGCCAGCGCCGTCGGCACGAACGACCTCCAGATCTTCGAAGCAGCTGGACATGAGGGCGGGCTCACCCGGAAATCATCATGAAGATAGGACGGCGTCGGGTTGGGAAACCCGACCCACGAACGGCTCGAACGGCACGGGCCTGGAGACCCGTCGGCACGAACGACCCCCCAATCTTCGAGGCAGCAGCCCACGACCATCAACTCGCAGCGTCCCCTTGCAGACCTACCTCACCGGCAGAGGTGAAGTGCCCACCGTGCGGAACCTCGCTCCGGCCGCACCTACTTCGCCCGCGAGGGATGATTGACCATGGCTG